>NZ_CP050063.1:0-300000 GCF_011604685.1 Spirosoma aureum
ATACGCCATCATGTAGGCTCTTAATCCAGAACGCATCGAACGAACTAAAACCAGAAGCCTGCGGATAGCGATTTGTGCGCCAGAAATTTTTCAGATAGGTCTGAAAATCACTCGGCTTACCAGCCCATGTTAGCAAACTGGACTGAAACTGACGCGTTTTGAAGATAGGCGTAATAGCCGGTTGAGTCAGGCTATAGAAACCCTGCTTAGGCTCAGCATCATTCCAGCATTCCAGATAATGAGGAGCAGGCGCAATGTATTTTGCCAGAGAAGCAGTTTCGTCAGCGCGATCAGCAAATGAAACAGACAGTGCTATTTTCGGCAGCGCTTCTGCCAGTTCGGCACCACGAGGGTGATCATATACTGGGTTAGCACCAAAAAACAGCGCTGCACTGACCCGACCAGCTTTCGCTTCATCGATGAAGGCGCTCATCTGCTGATCATTACCCTGACGGTAATTGATCGGTGTATTGATATCGATTGTTGTACCGTAGCTACCCAGCAGGTTATTTAGGGCATTGACAACGATTTGTACATTTGGATCGTTAGACCCCGAAACAACCAATGCCTTCCCGCGTGCGCTAACGAGGTCGTTAGCCGCCTTATCGAGATTAGCAATCGTGACTGATGGTGTACTTACAGCAGAGCCTCCCAGTTTTGCAGCAACCTTATTATAGAGTGCAGCAACAACTAATCCTTCCTGCGACGGCTTGATGGCTGTTCGATAGTCAGCATTAGCACCCGTCATCGACAAACCCGTTTCGAACTGGTAGTGCCGCGACATTGTTTTTTTGCCACCACCGACAGCGCCAATTTTCCGGCCCTGTGCGTAAGGACGCATAAATTCAAGAGGTGCTATCCAGGTTCCAAGAAAATCAGCGCCCACACTAACGATGGTTTGTGCTTTGCTGAAATCGTAGGAAGGAATAACTGCTTTACCAAAGGAAGACTGATTGGCCTGTACGATTCCGAACGCAGAGTTCGCATCGTACATAATGTGGCGGGCAGTAGGATATTTAGCCACAAAATCAGCTACAACTGCTTTCGTTGCCGGGCTAAGAATTGTAGATGTAACAATCCGGATCGCTCCGCCTTTAGCTGCGGTTGAATTTAGCTGATTAACAATCTCGCGGTCGGCCGTTGCCCAGTCGATGTCTGACTCACCACGTTTTGGGCCTTTCAGTTTGTCTATATCGTATAAAGACAATACAGATGCCTGAACTCGGGCCGTAGTACCGCCTTTCGAGATGCTGGACAGCGGGTTACCTTCAATTTTTATAGGCCGTCCTTCGCGAGTTTCGACCAGAACAGCGGCATAATCGCCACCGTCGGTATAGGTTGACGCGTAGTAGTCTGAAATAGAAGGGAATGTAAATTCCGGTTTGTTAATGTACGGAATGGCTTTATGAACTGGGGTTTCGCAGGCAGCCAGCGTTACTGCTGCCATCCCAAAGCCCATTACTTTGAGGAAATCACGGCGTTGGGTGTTTGAGCCACCGAGCAGACCATCAAGGTCATCCGACGAATCGCCCAGGTCAGGATTCGCAAACTCGCTGTTAGCGTTCTTTACAAACGTTGCATCGTTGCGTAATTCTTCAACCCCTTTCCAATACCGTTTGGTCGTATTTTCTTCCATGCGTGTTGTAATCGGTAAGATACCTATTGGTTGAGCCGGCCTATCATGGCCCGGTGGATTAATAGTGGCATTTAGAACACTCCAAACCACCGATGTTAGCCACTTTGAGCGGCTCCTTACTTTCTTTCCGGTGAAGAGCGACTAGCTTATCGTAGTAGGCGTTGTCTTTCGTATTGACTTCCGTTTTCCGGTGGCAGTCAATACACCAACCCATTGTCAATGAAGAACGCTGCTCTACTACTTCCATTTTCTCGATCTCACCGTGGCAGGTCTGGCATTGTACGTTACCGACGTTTACGTGCTGAGCATGGTTAAAGTAAGCCAAATCAGGCAGGTTGTGAACACGAATCCACTCGATAGGGCGATTCTCTTCAATAGCTGCGTAGATTTTCTGAATTTCCGGCGACTCTTTCTTGATAACACCGTGGCAGTTCATACAGATGTTTGCGGCAGGAATCGTAGCATTCTTTCCTTTGTTAACACCTGTGTGACAGTAGTTACAGTCGATTTTGTATTGACCTGCGTGAAGCTTGTGTGAGTAGGCAATTGGTTGTTTCGGAGCGTAGCCCTGCTGAATACCAATGCTGTATGCACCATCCAGTGTTTCTTTCGTAGCGACCAGAATAAACAACCAGATGACAATAGAACGAAGTGTTGAGTTGTTGAAGGCATTTGAGAAGCCATCTTTCAACCGCTGACCAAAAGAAGAAGCCGGTAGAGTACCATCAGCCGTGGCTGGTGTTACAGCTTTCGAAAGGATCGTAACGATTACCAGTAGTACGCCCAATACGAGCAACATAACAACCAGTAGCGCGATCAAAACGAAAGTGAATAATTCGGATGGGCCACCTGTCGACGCACCTTGTCCACCGCCAGCACCATCTGTATTCTTACTATCTGCACCACCGCCAGCAGTTGCTACTGGTTTATTGGCGCCATCGATGTAGGCCAGAATTCCATCAATGTCGGCATCCGTCAAATTAGGGAAGCTCGACATCTGTACTTTACCGTTGGCATTGAAAACCTGGTTAGCATACGCGTCGCCTGAAGCAATAACAGCCGATGAATTTCTAATCCATTTGTGCAGCCAATCTTTGCTTGGAGCACGCCCTTCAATACCTTTCAGACCTGGACCTACGACTTTCTCATCTGTTACTGAATGGCATTGTGCACAGTTATTAGTAAACAGACTTTTACCCTTTTCAGCATCACCAGCACCCCCTGAAGCTGGTGTAGCTGCAGCCGAACCACCGCCTGCAGCCGCAGATGAGTCCTGCGCCTTTAGCTGACCGCCGTTAATCAACAGCGCCAGTGACAGGGCCATGGCCCCGCAAAACTTAGACAAACGACTCATTGTTAGACATCTATTCATTAAGTTGATCAACATAATCACCACTGACTTTTCATAGGTCCACAAAAGTACGACACGATTGCTGTATAGGCAAAAGTTGGTGTTTAGTTATTTTACCTTCTCAATTTTATTTATATTGTTTCTAATTAATATAGCTACCGCTATTCATTTTCCGTGTAGATAAATTGGCGAAATGAATCCATACGGCATAAAAAAAGCCATTTGGCCAATCCTTGCTATAGATAAGGCCAAATGGCAGTATTATGTAATCTACCGATGGGTGAGTGAGGTTCCGAGCGGATTCGAACCGCTGTACGAGGTTTTGCAGACCTCTGCCTAGCCACTCGGCCACGGAACCTTATAACCGAATACATGAAAGGTCCTGGATTCGGGAGTGCAAACATACGCTTTTATCCGCTCTTTTGAAAATAGTGTTGCAAAAAAAATCCCCTGAACCTTTTGGATCAGGGGATTCCTATATAAAAAGTGTGCAATTAATTAGTTGCGGCCTTCGAGTTGCTCTTTCAGTGCTGCCAGAGCATCGAGGTCACCTAAGGTTGCACCACGATCGGCCTGGTTCGAAGTCGAAGCGGGTTTCGCAGCAGCCACTTTAGGCTTCTGTTCTTTTACCGGCTCGTTTTTCTCCTGCCACGTCTTCGTGTGCGACAACATAATGCGTTTCTCTTCTTTCGAGAACTCGGTTACTTTGAAGTCGAGCGTTTCGCCTACTTCAGCGAATGTGCCATCTTCTTTAGCCAGGTTCTTTAGCGACGAGAAGCCTTCGATACCATAAGGTAGTTCGAGCGTTGCCATTTTGTCGTTCTTACTAATGATCGTGCACCGGTGAATCGTACCGACAGCGAACACGGTTTCAAACGTATCCCATGGGTTCTCTTCGAGTTGCTTGTGACCCAGAGCCAGACGACGGTTTTCGATGTCAAGTTCCAGAACAACTACTTCGAGGTCTTCACCAACCTTGATGAAATCCGAAGGGTGTTTCACCTTCTTCGTCCACGACAGGTCAGATACGTGTACCAGACCATCTATACCTTCTTCCAGTTCGAGGAACAGGCCGAAGTTGGTCAGGTTACGAACCACGCCTTTGTGTTTGGTACCGATTGCGTATTTCGTACGCAGTTCTGGACGAGTCCAGGGATCTTCGGTCAGTTGTTTGATACCCAACGACATTTTGCGGTCGCTGCGATCAAGCGTCAACACAACCGCTTCAACTTCGTCACCCACTTTCAGGAATTCCTGTGGGTTACGCAGGTGCTGCGACCATGACATTTCGGATACGTGGATCAGTCCTTCTACGCCCGGCATGATTTCGAGGAACGCGCCATAGTCGGCTACGTTGACGATCTTGCCTTTCACTTTCGAACCAACCTGAATATCCTGCTCCAGCGCATCCCATGGGTGAGCCTGAAGTTGTTTCATGCCCAGCGAGATCCGCTTTTTGTCTTCGTCGAAGTCCAGTACAACCACGTTGACCTTCTGGTCGAGGTGGAGCACTTCGGATGGGTGGCTGATACGACCCCACGAAATATCCGTGATGTGCAACAGACCATCGACACCACCAAGATCGATGAACACACCGAAATTGGTCATATTCTTGATCACACCTTCCAGAACCTGACCTTTTTCGAGGTTGTTCAGGATTTGAGCGCGTTGTGCTTCGAGGTCTTTCTCGATCAGGACTTTGTGCGAAACAACAACGTTGTCGTTTGCATAGTTGATCTTAACAACCTTAACCTCCATTTTCTTACCAACGAAAATATCGAAGTCACGAATCGGTTTTACGTCGATTTGCGAACCAGGCAAGAAAGCTTCAATACTAAAAATATCAACGATCAGGCCACCCTTGGTCCGGCGCTTCACGAAGCCATCAATAACGAGGTCTTCGTCGAGAGCACGCTGGATTTTCTGCCATGCTGTAATCACTTTCGCCTTTTTGCGCGAAAGAACCAGTTGGCCGTTGGGGTCTTCCTGATTTTCTACATACACTTCAATCTCATCACCCATCTTCAGCTCCGGCATATCCCGGAATTCGGAAGCTGGAACCAACCCGTCCGACTTGAAGCCGATGTTGAGCAGTACCTCACGGTCCGTAATCCCAACGACGGTTCCCATCACCACTTCTTTCTCCTTAACCTCCGACAGGGTGTTGTCGTACAGTTCTAACATTCGGGTGCGCTCCGCATCCGAATAGCCACTTCCGAATCCTTTGTTGTCTGCCCGGTCCCAATCAAATGCCGGCAGTTCGCGTTGCTGCGTTTTGCTCATAAAAAAAGTTTTCCTGACCCACTCGGTACATCAGTCCGTGGGTCAATGGCGGACTGACTTTTGGTTGAAAATTTAAGTACCTTCAAAAAAGGACTGCAAAGATAGCAATTGCTTTGTGAAAAAAGTTTCGGTAGAGGCAAAAGTCTTTGAAATTGAGGGACAAAAGAGAAAAGGGGATAAAAGAGGGGAAGGCAAATGCACTGAGCAAATTCCTTTCCTCTCTTTTATCCCCTTTTCGTACCCGATGGCTGGCTATCCTGCGAAAAAGCAGTATTCGGAGAAATATTATTGAAACGCTTTTTCTTTTTTGCTCAGAAACGGCATCCAGCTTTGCTCAAGCGAACCTGAAAATTCGCGCAGAAAAACCAGAAATGTTGGTTTAAATGGTTTCTGGCGCAATTTCATGTTGGCTTCTTCTGGGGTGTAGTCTCCTTTGCGGGAGTTGCATCGTTTGCAGGCAGTGGCGAGGTTGTCCCAACTGGTTTTCCCTCCCCGTGATTTTGGCAGAACATGATCAAGCGTCAGGTCTTCCGTTGTTCCGCAATATTGGCAATGATGGCCGTCGCGCTTGAAGATATTCTGCCGGGTAAGCATTACGCCCTTATATGGCAGACTTACGTATCGATGTAACCGGATAACCGACGGCATCGGGAACTCAGCTGAGACTGTTCGTAAGGTGAATTGTTCGGATTCAGCAATGAGTTCGGCTTTGTCTAAAAAAACCAGCAAAAATGCTTTAGGAACGGAGCAGATGCTGAGTGCACTGTAATCTTGATTTAAGACTAATACTTTCCTGCCCATATCGCGTTTAAATGCCTCTGTACGGTAGCAAGTTACAGAGTTATCCACATAACGGCAAGAATTGTGGAAAATTTACTAGTCAGTGGGCAGTTAGGCGTAAACAGCGGGTGGCAGGTAGTCTGCAGTAGGCGGTCAGCACGTTAAAAGGGTCGCTTGTCAACAACCCACAGCTTACGGCCTCCTACAGGCTCAATAGCGTTCTCGCTGCAGATCCCGGGTTACTTCACGTTCTTTGATGCTGTCGCGCTTATCGAACAGTTTTTTACCTTTTGCCAGCGCAATTTCAACTTTGGCAAAACCGCGTTCGCTCGTAAACATCCGAACAGGCACAATGGTCAATCCCTGATCTTTCAGCTTCTCGGTAAGCCGTTTAATTTCCCGTTTTGTCAGGAGAAGTTTTCTATCCCGGAGCGGCTCGTGGTTGTAATGAGTCCCTTCGGTATAAAGCGAAATATTCATCTGGCGAATAAACAATTCGTCACCATGAATCAGGCAATAGGCATCCTGCAGGTTTACTTTTCCCTGCCGGATGGATTTTATTTCGGTACCGGTCAGGACAATACCAGCCGTATACGTTTCTAAAAACGAATATTCAAACGATGCCCGACGGTTTCGAATATCAACCTGTTTAACAATAGAAGCAGAGGCCATGGAATAATAGGTACGATTATGATGACGGGGCACAATCAATCAGGCACTCTATAACCTGAACAGGTGTGTCAGCAATCACTAATCCAAATAAATTACTCAACAAGGCTACAAAAATAGCCCGGTAAGATCAACAACACAGAAAATTGATCAGAGGTTTGTAACGTTGGAGAAAGTTGATCTTCTTGACAACTAAGGTAGTCAACAGGGCATTCAACAGAAACCGCACGGTTGTCAAACTAGGTTCGTTTAACAACCGTGCGGTTTCTGTTGAATGGATTTGCAGGAAATCTGCTCTTATTTTTTCGTTTGCTTAGCCTGATATTCTTTATTCAGACCTGCCAGTATCTTACTGGTTTGATCGCCGGATGGATCAGCAAAGAGAATACCACCACCTTTCGTATAGCCCAACACAAACTCATACTTATTCTGAGCATTCTGTTTTTTGAGATAATCGTAGATCTGGTCGTATAACTGCTTGTTCTTGTCCTGCTCTTCAGCGGCCAGATTCTGCGCTGCCCGCTCACGATAGGCCAGAATGTCCTGCTGTTCCTTTTGTAAAGAAGCTTCGGTCGCACGGCCCTGCTCCTGGGTCATGGTAGCGGCCCGCTGCTGAAAGAAAGCTACTTTATTTTGCAGATTACGCCCCTTCGAAGCCAGATCGTTTTCTAACTGAAACCGTTTGCTTTCCAGAACTTTCTGTGTGTCTTTAAAATAGTCGTATTTGGTCAGTAATGAATCGACATTTACATAGACGATCGCTTTACCTTTTGCTTCGGCGGGAGACGTAACAACAGAAGCCGTTTCGGGCTGGCGATCTTTAAAATGTAGGTAATACAGTACAGCTACGGCTATCGTCAGGATGACATTTAGAATCAATGAGGCATTCTTCACAGGAAAATGGATTGGTTAGTTGCAAGTTTATACGACAAAGGTAGGGGATTTACAATTTATGAAGTACCATTTACCGTTGATTTACGGTTACCTGTCGAACAAAGAAGCCTGATAGTCCGGCCAAACCACCAACTAATCCGCCTATAAGGGTCGTGACCAACAGCGGTAAAATTGCGTTGGTCGTCTTAAAAAGCAATTGACTCATGCGGCCTGTAAGAATTCCATCGGTGCGTAGATGAATTAGCAGCGCATAGCCAATCCAGATTAAGGCAATGCCCATAAAGCCATAGAAAAAGGCACGTCCAGCACTTTGGCTTCGCCAGAGACAGACCAGAAAGGCAATAATAGCCAGGCTCCACCAAGGAAATATCAATTGAGCCAGCAAACTAATCAGGGCAATAAGCAGGATCTGTAACATGAGGGACTGGTTCTAGTAGCTTACTGACACCTTACTTCAGTGTCATCTTTCTTTTTAGGTGAAGATTTTTGTCCTGCGCCGATTGAAGATAAACCAATTCTGTAAGTTGACCTTGACGCCATGTTTCAATCATATTCCGATAATTCGGGCTACCGGGATTACCCGACTGACCGCCCGGATAAATGCCCTGTGCTCTGGGAGTCGGTCCTAGCTCAACCACCATCCGCCACGACGGACCAGTACGCTCAGTGGTAGCATTGACAATTCCGCTCCCTCCGCCGATCTGCACATTCAAGGCACTAAACGCATCTAAACCGGGCACTAAATGCCGAATCGCGGTAGCTTTATGGGTTCCCCATGCCCAGGCTGGCCCAATAGGGCCGTGCTTTTTCGCGAGCGTATCACAGGTAGCCCGAAAACTACTCACCAACACATCAGCCATCGTTTCAGTAGGGCGGGTATTTACATTATCGAACCAATGGGCTTTAGGCTCCCGCTCAATCAGGCGTAACGTACGGTCGAAACTAGGCAGGCGTGTCAGCAGTGTATCTCCCCGATCAAACTCGTCTTTCCAGATTGCATCGTTCAGTTGCCGGTTCCATTCCGTGAAAATCGTCGCGCCGATAGCACTTGTATCATTTTGATAATTCCAGCTTTTGAGAATAGTCAGCGCCCTGGCCTGATCATTAATCAGGGTAGAAGCGTTAATAGTAGGTAGCAGTTTGGGGAGTGCTATGGCTGCCCTCAGGTTATATAAGTCGTTCTGCAACTGGCGCATACTATCGGTCGTAACACGCTGCATAGCCGCCAGACGCTGGTTGATGCGAATACCGCGCTCAGCGGGAGCAAACTGCCAGTTGATATAATACGGATAGCTGGGATCAGTGGAAAACTGATTCGCGGAGCTAACGAATCCTCTCGGTGGATTTTTCACGCGCGGATTTTGCGCCGGAGGAATCCAGCCTTGCCAGTCATGAGCGGGATTTGTTCCATCCAGCAAGTATTTCCCCTGTTCTTTCCACTTCAACGGAAACTTTCCATTCGGTGAAATGGCAATATCTTTGTTGTTATCGGCGAATACAAAATTCTGGGCTGGTGCTCCATAGTAGGCCAATGCCTCTACATAATCGGTATAGTTTTTTGCCCGGTTCAGGATGTAATAGCAACGTAGTTCGTTCGTAGGCTCGTGGGCAATCCAGCGGGCGGCATAGCCCGACGGGATATTGGCCCGGAAGCCTCGCTGCCCAGCCTGATTCACAATCGGGCCATGATGTGTATAATAAACGGTATCGATCACATCTGCTTGACCCTTTACTTTAATCACTTCGAGCCGTCGCCGAACAGGTTTCCAGACTCCGCCGTGAAAATATTCCTGCTTACTGGCATCCCGAAACCGGATTTTATAAAAATCCAGCACATCAGCGCCAACATTGGTTACACCCCAGGCAATATTTTTATTGAATCCAATAATCACACCGGGCGATCCGGGCAGCGAAACCCCGCAGGCATTCATCGTAGGTGACACCAGTTGAATTTGATACCAGATCGACGGCAGGCTCAGGGTCAGGTGTGGGTCGTTGGCCAAAATTGGGTAGCCCGTTGCTGATTTCTGTGCACCCACCGCCCAGTCGTTACTGCCAATAGCCGGATCACGGGCGGGCCAGTTCATAGCCAGTGAATTAGCAATAGTCCCTGTATCGGCTGATTTCGGAACGTTCAGGGGTTTAAAATCCCATTTCGTTCCGGGCGGGATGATCGGATCTTCGTGGTCAGGGTAATCTGGAAAAAGGTCATTGGTAACAGCCGCGCCGAATTTTTGCCTGACATTACTCATTTGCAGGTCATCGGCTCCGCTAGCCAGTGTACTGGTCATAGCTTTGAGCAGCAGCGCACATTTCAGAACCGACCACGGTTCGGGTGAATAACCCAGCAGCTTGTATTCGATGGGGTAATCGGCGGGTTTGAGTCGCGAAATCCAGGCATTGACACCAGCAGAATAAGCTTCAACAATCTGCTTTGCAATCGGATCACCCATCATGGCTTTCATTGCCTGTTCGGCCCCGTAAGTCATACCGATCTCACGATTGAATCGGTCAAGCGGAAGAGCCCGGTCGCCAACTATTTCGGAGAGACGCCCCGCAGCAGCATGCGTCTGAAACTCCATCTGCCAGAGCCGATCGCGAGCCGTGAGATACCCCTGCGCAAAATAAACATCATGATCATTCTTGGCAAAGACATGCGGAACCGCCATGTCATCGAAGACGACCGTAACAGGGGCCTGGGTGCCGTCTAAGCTTATTTCCTCATCCGAATCAGAAACGGACTCTGCATTTTGCCAAAATCCAACAAAAGGGCTAAGTAATGGTCCAAACGCCGGAATGCTCCCCCAGGGGCGATTTAATGAACAAACAACGAGTATTGCAATCAGAGAAACTACAATAGCTTTTAGGTATCGCATGAATGGGTAGGAGCAATTGAAGAGAATTTATTTTGCAATTTTACTATTGCATCCAGCAAATAAAAAGTATTCCTTTCCTAATCGCGATAATTCTTTACTACATTTGCCAAAGCACTATTCAGTTGCCTTCTGAGTGTAAGTAACCGTTCGCAGTAATCCTGCATAAACTTCTATGGAACTGACGGATACGGATTTGACGCTTCGTTTGAAACAACACGACGAGGCCGCGTTCGAAACATTGTTTCGGCGATACTATCGTTACCTCTACAGTATAGCTATCCAATATGTGAAAGATCCAGACCTGGCAGAGGATGCTCTTCAGGAGGTGTACCTGAAACTATGGACGCACCGGGAACAATTAAACGAATCTCAATCGGTTAGAAACTATCTCGCAACAGCCATGCGCCATCAAATGATCAATACGCTCCGCGACGAAAAGCGGGCTATTTTGCGTCACCTCAGTCTTCAGGCTTCGCGCCCCGATGTAGACACATCTACCGAGGAAACGCTGGTTCTGAGTGAGTACGGATCGGTAGTGCTTGATGGCCTGCGGCAGCTATCGGCCCAGCGCCGACTTGTGTTTCTGTTGCGCTCCGAGAAAGGGCTAACCAACGAAGAAGTGGCCTCTCAGCTTCAGATTTCAATTAACACCGTGAAAGTGCAGTATTACCATGCCTGCCGTTTTCTCCGCGACTATTTGCGGCAACATGCTGGTATTGAAGCCATGATTATATGGCTGGCCGTTTTTTTTAATTAATCCAGTTTTTTTTCATTTCCAATAATACTTCCTGCTTCGGGTGGTGTATAGGGAGCATATGGCTTTCCTATGCCTACACCTATGACTGAAGAATTACTTCAAAAGTACTTCGCCAACCAGGTCACGCCCGATGAAGCCCGGCGTGTGCTAGCCTGGTTTGACACTGAAGACGGTCAGACCTATCTGACAGGGCGGCTTAACGACCAGCTTAGTAGTACAGACTGGCACGCTCCTCCCGGCATTCCTGCGCCCGATGCCGACCAGATGCTGTATGCGATGCGGCAACGAATGGCCGACCGTTCACCAGACAGGGAAACACCCGTTCGGCGACTTGGCTGGTTTAGTCGGCCAATGCGATGGGCTGCGGTTTTGGCAGGTGCTCTCCTGCTGGCAACAGCCGCCTTCTTTGGTTATCGTGAGCTATATCCGGTCGATTTGATTCAGCACACCGCTTATGGCAAAACAACCCGACTGACCTTGTCGGATGGTTCAATGGTAACGCTCAATGGCAATAGCTGTCTACGCTATGCGCCCCACTGGAAAAGCGGCCAGATCCGGGAAGTATGGCTTAGTGGCGAAGGTTTCTTTCATGTAACGCATCAGCGCAATCACGAACGCTTTGTCGTACACCTTCCGAATAAACTCAACATTGAAGTTTTAGGTACTCAGTTCAACGTGCTGGCGCGCGAAAGCCGGGCAAAAGTGGTGTTGAACAACGGTAAAATTCAGCTCGATGTGGGCGAACGATCCAAAGACAAGCTGATTATGAAACCGGGCGACCTGGTATATGCCGACGTAAAAACGAAGGAATATTATCGAAAGCGCGTAGACCCTGCCACTCAATCAGCCTGGCAGACCGGCAAATTGAAATTTGAAGGAACCAGCTTACGCGAAGTAGCCCAGATGCTGGAAGATACCTACGGTGTTACGGTAGTTATCAACGATCCTGATCTACGTCGGCAAACCCTGTCTGGCACAATTCCAAACCAGTCGATGCAGACTATTTTGAACGGCCTATCAACGCTGTTCGACCTCCATATTACTCAACAAAACAATCAAATTATTATTCAACGAACCAGCCTACCACAACCATGAATAAACAATTAATTGCACTCGGATCGTTGTTTGTGGCCGGTATTTTGCCCGTACGGGCGCAACTACTGGCTTCCAGCGACCGCTTTGCTACGTATCAAAGCCGGGAAGTAGATACCCGTCTGATTACCTTACGCAGTGCCCTTGCCGAACTGGAACAGTATTATAGTGTTTCGTTCATTTACCCGACCAATCTGGTCGATACAAAGGTAGTGATGGTTAACCGCCATAGTCAGAATCTGGAAGCCGAATTAACCAGTTTACTGGCCAATAAAGGATTAACTTATCGCAAGGTTCAGCCTAACTTCTACGCTATTGTGTCGGCGGATAAAGGAAAAAATCCGCGGCTTTTTCGAAAAATCGAACAAATTGAAACCAAAACCAGCACCGATCAGGCCCAAACACCCGTAAACATACCCGAACGGACCATTGACAAATTGGAACGGAGTGGCTGGTCAATGACATCGGCAAAACCACTGGCCGATATCAATGGGAAAGTATCCGACAAAAACGGGCAGGGTATTCCGGGAGTTAGCGTCATCATTAAAGGGACCAATCGCGGTACAACCACCAACGCCAATGGCGAGTATAGTTTGAATGCGGCCAATAACGCCGTGCTGGTTTTCAGCTTTGTAGGCTATACATCGCAGGAAGTTCCGGTATCAAACCGAAGCCAGATTAATATAACGATGCTTGACGACGTGAAAGCCCTCAGCGAAGTCGTTGTTGTTGGGTATGGCACCCAGAAGCGGGCATCGGTTACGGGTGCAATCTCGTCGGTGTCGGCGCAGGAAGTTACTCAATTGCCCGTGCCTAGTGTTGAGCAGGCCATTCAGGGGCGGGTACCAGGCGTTACAGTAACGGCAAATGGTTCGCCGGGCGAAACGCCTATTGTACGGATTCGGGGGATTGGCTCGATCAATTACGCGGCTAATCCGCTATACGTGATCGATGGTTTTCCAACGAGTGATCTCAACAACTTTGATACGCGCGATATTGAGTCCGTAGACGTCTTGAAAGACGCTTCATCGGCGGCAATCTATGGTTCACGAGCAGCCAATGGTGTCATTATCGTTACCACGAAGAAAGGCAGTGGCGATGGAAAGCTACACGTCAATTACGATGGCTACGTTGGTACTCAGACTGCCTGGCGGCAGCTTGACCTGCTGAATCGGGATGAATACCTCCAGTTCGGCACCGCGCTGCGTACGAATGCCGGACAGCCGATTCCGGCCCGGTTTAGCAACATGAATCAGCCGATCTACGCTGGAACGTCACAAACATATGCTCAAACCGATACCGACTGGCAGAAGGCCGTTTTCCGCAACGCACCCATCACGCAACACAGCGTTCAGCTGTCGGGTGGAAATGAGCGGTCACGATTTTATTCGTCGGTGGGTTATTTTAATCAGCAGGGGATCATGATTGGTACGGGTTATAAACGGGGGAACTTCCGTATTAACTCCGATCATATCATCAGCAAGCGTTTTTCGTTCGGTCAAAACCTGACGATATCCTACGACGACAAGCTTAATGAAGTTAGTGCGGGCGGACGGACACAGGTTCAGAACATGATTCGTATGACGCCTTACATGCCCATTGAAGATCCGACGCTGGTAGGTGGCTATCGTGGTCCGGATGGTTCCGACGGTACTGATCCCCAAAACCCCGTACGGGCTGCCTTACAGGATCAAAGCAACACCCAGCGCATGAAAATTCTGGGTAGTGCCTACATCGACGTTAAACTCATTGATGGATTGACCTATCGGCTGCGTGGCGGCATCGACTACGTAACGGCCCGGACTTATTCGTTCCTACCGATTTACAGCGAGAGTTTCAATGCCCGTGCGTTGGCCCAGTTGTCAGACGACCGTCTTACTTATGCTTCACCGCTGATCTCGAACCAGCTGACGTATGAGAAAGTGTTCGGCAAACATTCCATCAATGCTGTGGTGGTAGCTGAACGGCAGGCAGGCAGAACCCTCGAAATCATTGGAACAGGCCAGGCTACGTCGAACACCATCCGCGAATTAAACGCTGTTGTCAGCACAAGTGCGGGCTTAAGTGGCACGCGGTCGGAAAACGTACTGGAATCCTATTTGGGACGTATCAACTATGAATATGCCGGTAAATATTTAGTTGGGGCATCGTTCCGTCGTGATGGGTCATCGCGGTTTGCGCCTGGCAACAAATGGGGTAACTTCCCATCGGTATCGGCAGGCTGGCGGATCAGTGAAGAAAAATTCCTCAAAAACATACCGACCATCTCAGAGTTAAAGCTGCGGGCCAGTTATGGCACAATGGGCTTCAATGGCATTGGCGATTACTCCTGGCAGGTAGCGGTTTCGCAAAATACCAACGCCATTTTTGGTGACAGCCGTACACAGGGAACCTACTTTGATCGCCTGGGCAATACTGACTTACGCTGGGAAGTAACGAAAATGAGCAACTTCGGTCTGGATTTGGGGCTGCTTAACAACAGCATTACGTTATCTGCCGAAGTGTATCAGCGGAATACAGATGGATTAATTCTGAATCAACCGATTGCGCCTTCGATTGGCTATACCCAGTCACCCATTGTGAACGTAGGCAGCATGCGTAATAATGGCGTGGAAATGCAATTAGGCTATAACAAAACGAAAGGTGCCTTACGATTTAATGCGTCGGGTAACATTAGCTTCATCAGTAATAAAGTCCTGAGCCTGGGGCCAACGGTATCGCCCTTACTGAACGGTGCTAATGCTGACTACGGCGGGGGCGACATTACCCGCACGGAAGCCGGGCAGTCAATTCAGTATTTCTATGGCTATAAGGTAGTGGGTATTTTCCAGACAGCGGATGAGATCAAAGCAGCTCCAACGCAGGATAACGCCAAACCCGGTGACATTCGATTTGCTGATATAAATAATGATGGCAAAATTGACGCAAGCGACCGCGTGAATCTGGGTAGCTTCCTACCAAAATTCACGTATGGACTAAACCTGTCGGCCAATTACCGGGGTTTCGATCTGTCGCTGTTTTTCCAGGGTGTGCAGGGTAATAAGATCTATAACGGCGTAAAAGTCCTCGAACAGGGCATGCTGCGGTTGTTCAACGCTGGCACTGATGTACTACGTGCCTGGACACCCACAAACACCAATACCGACGTACCACGCGCTGTTGACGGCGATCCTAACGGAAACACCCGCACCTCAGACCGTTTTATTGAAGATGGCTCCTACCTGCGGCTGAAGAACCTCAGCATTGGTTATACTGTTCCCGCTGCTGCCCTGCAATCATTCTCGCGTGGAACCCTCAGCCGCGCACGTCTCTACGTAGCCTCGACAAACCTGCTGACGTTTACGAAATATACTGGCTATGATCCTGAGGTTGGCTCACGAACCAGTAACACCAATCCAACACTGACCAACGGCATTGACTATGGTCAGTTTCCACAGGCTCGCTCATTTATGGTCGGGTTACAACTTGGTTTTTAACGAACGAGACATAAACAAAGTCACTATGAAATCTACATACTGGTCCACAGGTATAGTGGCAATGGGGCTGTTCTTCGGATGCAGCACCAGTAGCCTCGACAAAGTGAATCCTAATCAGGTTATTACCGATAATTACTATAAAACGTCTGATGAACTGCTTAAAGGTGTCAATTCGGTGTATGCCATTTGGCAAAGTGCGAATCTGACCGGCCGCGAGTGGTTTTTCCTGAACGACCTCCGCTCCGACGATGTAGCAACGGGCGGGGGCCAGTTGGAAGCGCCCCGAAGTCAAATCCTGATTGGCGCTCAGAATCCGACAAATGCGGTAGCGTTTTCCGTTTGGAATGGGCTGTACCGGACCATACACCGGGCAAACGTGGTGATTGATAATGGCGCTGCTGTTAAGGACAATCCAACGCTGGCGAAGCGGGTCGTCGCTGAAGCAAAATTTCTGCGGGCACTGGCTTATTTCGATCTGGTCACTATCTGGGGAGCAGTTCCGATGTATACGGACTACGTAACGAACGTCGATGGAACAAAGCCGAAATCCTCTGTAGATGATATTTATACACTGCTAACGACCGATTTGCTGGCAATTCAGGCTGATCTCCCCGCCAGTTTCAGTGGAGCCGACCTTGGCCGGTCAACCAAAGGAGCCGTTCAGGCACTGCTGGCACGGGTTTATATGCAAAAAGGCGACTACGCAAATGCTAAAACACAGCTTCAGTCCATCATTAGTTCGGGTACCTACAAGCTGACCGATGAGTACATGGACAACTTCATCGAAGAAACTGAGTTCAATTCAGAGTCGATCTTTGAAATCGGGTTTTCGCTGGTTGGTGGGTTCAACTGGGACGCTGATGGTAATGATAATGGCGCGAATGAAAACATGACCCGGAGTCAGGAGTACTCAGCTATTGGCTGGCGCAACCTGATTCCATCGGAGAGCTTAGTAGCTGAATATGAACATACGGCAAAAGGCGATGCCAAAACCGATCCGCGCCTGAAATTCAATTTCTATTTCATTGGCGATACCTACAATAATGGCCTGAATACCCTGATGGATTCACAGGTACAGGGCAATACGATCCTCTTCAATGGGGTAGCGCAGAAAATTAGCTGGCGGAAGTATACAGCGATGTATAAAAATAACGAAACCTTTTATACATCGGGCATCAATATGCGGTTGATTCGTTATGCGGAGGTACTCCTGATGATGGCTGAAACCGAAAACGAAACGGGCAATATGGCGAATGCGATCACGCTGCTCAATCAGATTCGGGCCAGAAAAAGCGTTGCGATGCCTGCTTACCCGACCGCTAAATATCCAGTCAATAGCAAGGATGAAGTGCTTCGTGCTATCATGCACGAAAAGCGGGTCGAACAGGCGGGTGAGCAAATCCGCAATCGTGACATTCTGCGTTGGCGGGCACAGAACAAGCTCAAAACAGAACCTTTTTCGTATTTCGTGAAAGGCAAACAGGAACTGATGCCCATTCCACAACAGGAACTGGACAATAACAGTAAACTAAGCCAGAAGGACCAGAATCCGGGCTATTAACTCATACCAAGTAAAAGTAGAGGGTTAAATCCCCGGCTGGCCTTCGTTGCCGAGCCGGGGATTTTGTCTATATTTCGATTATGCATTATCTGTTCAGACTGAGCGGCTTCCTGCTCTTTTTCCTAGCCAGCTGTACCCACCAGCCTATCCGTTTTGAGCGTCTCACTACCGAACAAACGGGTATCGACTTTGCCAATACGATTACTGAAACCGACTCACTGAACGTGTTGGAATTCGAGTATATGTTCAATGGCGGTGGCGTTGGCATTGGCGATTTCAATGGCGACGGACTGAGCGATGTATTTTTTGCGGGCAATCAGGTTTCCAGCCGCTTATACCTCAATAAAGGCGATTTTAAATTCGAGGATATAACCAGGCAGGCAGGCGTCGGCACTAAATTCTGGTGTACGGGCGTTGCCGTTGCCGATATTAACCAGGATGGTCGGCAGGATATTTACGTGTCAACCATTCATCCCGACCGCAATCGGGTAGTTCCAAACCTGCTTTTTCTCAATCAGGGTAACAACGCTGCGGGTACACCCCAATTTAAGGAGGTTGCCCGGGAAGTCGGGCTGGCCGATTCAAGTTATTCCAGCCAGGCCACCTTCCTGGATTATGATCGGGACGGTGATCTGGATGTTTTTCTACTGACCAATGCGCTGGAGGCCTATAACCGGAATAACGTTACTGGCCCCCGTAATGACGGTTCAGCTAAAAGTCGGGATAAACTCTTTCGGAATGATGGTCAGGTAGTAGTGTATAAAGCGCAGGGAGCAAATTCGCAAGCTAACTCCCCTACCCCTCCCGGCTTACTTCCGCACTTCACCGACGTTTCGGAACAGGCCGGTTTGCTTCACGAAGGATGGGGATTAGGCGTGGTTGTCAACGATGTGAATCAGGACGGCTGGCCTGATATTTATGTAGCCAACGATTTTCAGTCCAACGATGTCTGGCTCATCAATAACCAGAATGGGACATTCAGTAATAAGATCGCTGAAGCCCTGAAGCATCAGAGCCACAACAGCATGGGCATGGACATAGCTGATATCAATAACGACGGTCTGAATGATCTGGCCGTTGTGGATATGCTACCTGATGATAATTTACGGCAGAAGACCATGTTTGCCACCATTCCCTATGATCGTTTTCAGATGGCCCGACGGCTGAACTATCAGCCGCAGTACGTCCGGAATGTGCTGCAATTGAATAGAGGTCAAGGTTCTGGCACCATGCCCTTATTTTCCGACATCAGCTATCTGGCCGGTACGGCTGCAACCGACTGGAGCTGGAGCGCCCTTTTCGCGGATTTGGATAATGATGGCTTTCGCGATTTACTGATCACGAATGGTTATCGGAAAGACATTACAGACCTCGATTTTATCAGCTACAATCGCGACGCCGGACTGTTCGGCACCGATGCCGCCCGACGCGCTCAGTTGCTGAAGCGAATCGAGGAATTAGAACCGGTTTATAAGCCAAACTTCCTGTTTCATAACAAAGGAGATCTTCATTTTGCGAACGTGGCTAACGATTGGGGCATGGGTGAACCTTCCTTTACGAATGGCACTGCCTATGCCGATTTCGATGACGATGGCGATCTGGATGTAGTCATGAACAACATCAACGATCCTGCCTTTCTGTATCGAAACCGAACCGTTGATCATTCCACCGATTCGACAGCCAATCGGTTTCTGAAGATAAACCTGATTGGTAAACCCGGAAATCGGGAAGGGCTGGGAGCCAAAGTAACGATTTGGGCAGGCGGCACTATGCATTACACAGAATATACCCGGCAGCGCGGCTATCTGTCCACGATGGAGTCGGGTATTCATGTTGGTTTGGGTCACGCACAACGTATCGATTCGCTAAAAATCGTATGGCCGTCGGGCAACGCGCAGATTCTCCGGAACATAAGGCTATCTAAGGTGTTGACACTGGATGAGCAGAAAGCAATTTCTCCATCTGCTTCTTTACCGTCAAAAGTGCCAGCCAACTCGTTGCTTACTGAAATTTCGGCACCACTTGGGCTGTCTTTTCAGCATCAGGAAGACGATTTTGTGGATTATAAAGCCCAGCAAACACTGCTCTCCCATAAACATTCACAGATCGGGCCAGGCTTAGCAGTTGGGGATGTAGATGGCAACGGACTCGACGATATTTACATTGCTGGAGCGGCTCACCGAGGTGGCACATTTTTTCTGCAACAAATCGACCCCTCGGGCAAAAATCGTTTTCAGCGCAAAGATCGTCCGGCAAAAGAGCCCGAAGAAACCGGCGTTCTGTTATTCGATGCCGACCTTGATGGTGACCTTGACCTGTATGCTGTTCATGGCAGCACCGAGTTTGGCAAAAATGAAGCTCGCTATCAGGACAGCTTGTACCTGAACGATGGGCGAGGAAATTTTCGCTCGTCTGCCACGTCATTGCCAAACACAACATCGAGCGGTTCGTGCATCGTAGCGACCGACTTCGACCACGACGGCGACCTCGATTTATTTGTGGGTGGACGCATCGTACCGCAACGCTTTCCGGAGCCAGCGAGAAGCTATCTGCTCCGGAATGATGGACTGGCAACAAGGAATAGCGAGCGAGGAAATAACCGATCAGTTCCGCACTTTACCGACATAACTGATCGGTTCGCACCCGGACTTGGCCAGGCGGGATTAATCTGCTCGGCACTCTGGACCGATATTGACAACGATACCTGGCCTGATCTGATGCTGGCGGGTGAGTTTATGCCTATCACCGTATTCAAAAATGACAGGGGTAGCCGGTTAACACCTCTGAAGATGCCAACTCTGGAAAAAGCGGTTGGCTTCTGGAATAGTCTTACATCAGGCGATTTCGACAACGATGGCGATCTGGATTACATAGCGGGTAATCTGGGCCTTAACAGTCGTTTACAGGCATCGGCCTCACATCCAATATCAGTTTACGCTGCTGACTATGATAAAAACGGCACGCTGGACCCTATTCTGAGTTTTTTCAACGGTGAAACTGAATACCCTGTTCACCCGCGTGATGTTCTGACGGATCAGGTTCCGTCGTTCAAAAAGAAAATGACGTCGTATGCCAGCTATGGGAAAATGAAACTAAGCGATCTGCTGGATAACGAGCAGCAAAAACAGGCAATTCATAAACAAGCGACCTACTGTTCATCGGCCTATATTGAAAATCGGGCAGGAACGCTTATGCTTCACGAGCTGCCGATTGAAGCCCAGTTTTCGACCGTATTCGGGACAGTGGCCAACGACTTGAACCACGACGGTAATCTGGATATACTGCTGACGGGCAACGATTTCGCGACAGAAATACTATCGGGGTGGCAGGATGCCAGCCTGGGCTTATGTTTATTAGGAGATGGGCATGGGCATTTTAAGCCATTATCACCCGCGCAGTCTGGTTTTATTGTCGATGGTGATGCAAAATCATCAGCCTCAGTTCTATTGGCCAATGGGCAACTCTATTATTTTGCCACGCAAAATAACGGGCCCATGCGTGTTTTTGCAGAAACTAACGGACGGGCAAGGTATGAGCGGATAAAAGCTACAGATGTGTCTATTACACCAGTAAAAGCAACCGGACTAAAGCGGAAAATAGAGTATAGTTGGGGTGGTGGTTATTTATCTCAATCATCGCGAGTTGCAGAAAAAAAGCCTTACTAAAAAAGAAATTGTACTTTTGAGCATTCCATTCAGTGAACTGCATGCGTTTTGACGTTCTACTTAGTTGCATGATTGCCACCGCCTTTACGTCTCTGTCTCCTCCTGTTTTCGACTTGCAGGGACACCGGGGCTGCCGGGGATTGATGCCCGAAAACACCATTCCGGCATTCCTGAAAGCCCTCGATCTTGGGGTTACGACCCTGGAGATGGATGTCGTAATCAGTAAAGATCGGCAGGTCGTTGTTTCGCATGAACCTTATTTCAGTGCAGCCTATAGTATAAGCCCGGATGGGCAACCGGTAGATAAAAAAGACCAGAAAAGCCTGGTGTTCTATCAGATGAATTATGCCGATATCAAGCGTTATGACGTCGGCTCTAACGGCAATGCCGCCTATCCCGAGCAACAAAAGCTCAAGGTTTATAAGCCTTTATTAAGTGAGGTAATAGAACAGGCAGAAGCCTACCGAACGGCCAAAAATCTGCCTGACTTTTCCTACAATATTGAAATTAAGAGCGAACCGTCGGAGTACAACAAAAGCCAGCCGGAGCCAGCCGATTTCTGTGACCTTGTACAACAGGTTATCAAGAAGCAGTTACCTACCGAACGCGTTGTTATTCAAAGTTTTGACTTTGCCACACTCAGATATTGGAAACAACAGGCCGGCGCCGGAAAATATCCTAATGTCAGGCTGTCGGCGCTGGTTGAAAACCTTCGTAGTGTCGAAAAAAACATAGATGAATTAGGCTTCAAACCCGATATTTACAGCCCCTATTACCGGCTCTTGAGTCAGCGTAAAATTGACCGACTGCATGAAAAGGGCATCAAGGTCATTCCCTGGACAGTTAATCAGCAGGATGACATGAAACGCCTGAAAGAGTGGGGTGTTGATGGGCTAATTACCGATTACCCTAATCGAACAGGTAGTTTGTAAACTAACTGGTGCTTTTGTAAGTTTCTATCTCTAATCTACCCAAGTAGGTTAGTTTACGCGTATTTTAACGGTATGACCTTCCTGAATACTACGCTCAAATGGCTCCTGCAACGACGCTTACCCCGCATCGAAGCCATGATGAAATATCCCGGTCCGGTGCAGCAAAAGGTATTTGAGCAGCTCATCCGGGCAGGTCGCCGAACGGAATGGGGAAAAAAGCACGATTACCAATCCATTCGCACGATTGCCGACTTTCAGCAGCAGGTTCCTGTTTCGAGCTATGAAGACCTCTATCCATATATAGAGCGCGTTATGAAAGGCGAAAGCAAAGTGCTTTGGCCCTCGCCCGTACGCTGGTTTTCAAAATCGTCGGGCACGACCAATGCCCGTAGCAAGTTCATTCCGGTCACGACCGAATCACTGGACGAAAGTCATTTTAAGGGTGGGAAAGACATGATGGCTCTCTATGTGGCCAACTACCCTGATACGCGGACATTCGAAGGGAAAGGACTCTCTATAGGTGGCAGCCTGCATCAAAATCCCCACAGCACCAACAGTGCCGCTGGTGACGTTTCGGCGGTGGTGATGAAGAACCTGCCGACCTGGGCGCAGGTTATCCGTACTCCGTCGATTGAAATTGCCCTCATGGATGAATGGGAAGCCAAGATGGAGCGCATGGCTGAGATCACATCACAGGAAAATGTGACGAGCATGCTGGGTGCTCCAACCTGGGGACTGGTTCTGATTGACAAAATTCTCGCACTAACCGGAAAGTCAAACATTCTGGAAGTATGGCCAAACTTTGAAGTGATGATTCACGGGGCGGTTAATTTTCAGCCGTACCGCGAACTATTCCAGCAGCAGGTTTTTCCGGCAAATACCATTCGTTATCAGGAGGTTTACAACGCATCGGAAGGCTTCTTCGCCATTCAGGACGATCTATCCCGTATCGGTGAAATGCTGCTTATGCTTGATTATGGTATTTTCTACGAGTTCATCCCATTCCACGAAGCCGATCAGCCATTTCCCAAAGCCCTGACCATTGATGAGGTCGAGCTGGATAAAAACTACGCGCTTGTCGTTTCGACAAATGGCGGTTTGTGGCGCTATAAAGTTGGCGATACCGTACGCTTTACCTCACTATACCCTCACCGGCTAAAAGTCAGCGGACGAACGAAACATTTCATCAACGCTTTTGGCGAGGAAGTTATCGTTGAGAATGCTGAAGTAGCCATTACGCGGGCCAGTGAAGCAACAGGTGCTGTTATTGCCGATTATACCGCCGGGCCGGTCTATATGAGCAACGGCGCGAACGGCTGCCATGAGTGGGTGATCGAATTCTCGCGGGAACCCAACAGCCAACAGCACTTCAACCAACTTTTAGATGAAACGCTGCGCGAAATCAACTCCGATTACGACGCCAAGCGCTACAACGACATGGTCTTGAAACGCCCCCGTGTTCATGTTGTTCCGCGTGGTACGTTCTATGCCTGGATGAAACAGCGCGGCAAGTTAGGTGGTCAGCATAAAGTACCACGGCTGGCCAATTCACGCGAATATCTGGATGATATTCTGGGGCGGGTTCTGGAGCTGTAAGCCGTTGTTCGTCATCGATTCGCTTCCGAAAGCCAGTGAAATTGCCGTTCGGTGAGCTGATAATGCCGAGGCTGCCGTTTGAGAGCCACCAGAACGGAGTCATTGCGAATTTTTCCCCGCAACTGAATGTGATTGGAGTCGGGCACGGTGTATTGCATCGAGAAAAGGGTGGTCGTATCAGCCGCATTTTTTTTGAAGGCAATGGTATGAGCCAGCGAATCGAGCTCGTAGCTAAAATAGCCCCGACGATACCGTTGCCGGAATAGCGTATCCGCCGTTTGAATACTCCCCGAATTGGTCGCTTCAAAAACGACATCTTTCCAGCGTAAACTATCGGCAACACTGCCCTGAAATTGGTCGACCGTAAAAAAGCCAGTAGCTAGTTTGTTGGTGGTATGCATTTCTTTCGAGGCTAACCAACGCTGGTACGATCTAGCTATAGGCCATACTAAAAACAGGCCGACGAACGCAATTTTCAGAACAACCTGCGCTGTACGCATCCATTTTTTAGGCATCGTAAAAAGGAATGCAGGCTGCGTTGGCTTGTTGAATATGAAGAAATTAAGCAGCCGCTGGGCATCGCTTACCAAGAGAAAATTGCTGAACACAAACAGATGAATAGAAAACAGCTTGACGGGAATGTCGTAGCAGAGGTTCATCATCATGACATTGAGAAATACACTTGCAGCCACAAGCGCTCCCAGGGTGCTGGTACGGCGAAACAGCAATAATACTCCGGCCAATACCTCCACGGCTCCCGAAAAAAACTGGTATGGTGTCGAATAGCCAATGAAATACCAGGAGAATCGCATTGGCAATAGGTCGCCCAGTGGCGTAGCTAATGCACTTAACGAGGGAAATATCATTTGCAACCCAAACAGCTTGATGATACCGTAGCTCAATGACATCATGGCGACGAAATACCGAACCAGCACCAGAAGCCAGTAGTAAGCTGTATTATAGCTTGTCCGTCTATCGAAAAGTGTCCAGCCGGCTGCACCCACAACGGCCACCCCCGTAAAAAAACACAACTGAGCATATGCATACGACGTATCTCCGCTGCCATTCAGCGGCACCAGCACGTCCTTTATGTGAAAGATGTACTGGTTGGCAAGCGTCACAAGCCAGGTTTCGGCTTTACCATAATAGTCACCGATCAGACTCAGAATGGGTATATCGCCGAGCCACGTCCAGGGTGTTATGTACAACAGCAGATAAATACAGCAAAAGCGAAACAATACCTTACGCCACCAAGACCATTGGTCGGCAGGATGAATAGCAGCAGCGGACATAACTGAAAGAGTTGGTTTCGAGAAGGTTATAGTGTGACTATACCCAAATATAATGAAAGCCTCCAATTAGCCTCGTATCAATTTATGTGCTTTCAAAAATGCATAGGTCATCACTTCTTTTTCCGGATTGAGTACAATCTGTTTCTGCACGGCACAGATAAACAGCTCGTGGTCACCAGCATCTGTGCTATGCAACACGTGGCACTGCGCATACCCAATTGCTTCTGTCAGGTACGGGCAGCCGCGTTCATCAAGGGTATAGGGTAAATTTTTAAACTTGTCTCTATAGATTCCATTCGCGACCCGCCCCGATTGCTGCCCAAGCGTTCGAATCAGTCGGCTTTGGTCCGTCGCGAGCAGATTCACATTGAGAATACCACTTTCACGCACAAGCTCAATAGTGTAATCGACCCTATAGAGGGCAATGGCCAGCACCCTCATTTTCATGTCGGTTTGCATGAGCCAGGTAACAATATTGGCATTATAGCGCTGGTCTGTCGTACCAATTCCAACAGCGGTCGTGATACTATGAACATCGTAATTTTTGTATTTCAATAACCGTTTCGGCATAAGATTGACAAGGAGTCGTTAAGAGAAGTGATTAAATTTGTAGCGAACGTAGGCTTTTGTTCTGCTGTTCTAATGACAAACGTGGTTAATAGTGAGTAAAGAAATAAGCGCTTATTGCTCTTTCATTCTTTTGCTCTTCACTCTTTACGTCAATGAAATCGTTCGACATTCCCGACTATTACCGTAGCAACATTATTACTCCTCTGAAAGAATTTCGACGGAAACGGGATAAACTAAAACGGGATTTTACACCTACCCTTCTCGATTTCGGCCCGGTTCGGTTTTTAATTGCTCGGCACTTTGGTTTTTGCTATGGCGTCGAAAATGCCGTTGAAATTGCCTACAAAGCGATTGGAGAAAACGCAGGTAAGCGTATATTCCTGCTTAGCGAAATGATTCATAACCCCGATGTGAATGCCGACCTGCAGGACCGGGGTGTTCGTTTTATTATGGACACAAAGGGCGGCCAACTCATTCCTTGGTCTGAACTAACGCCCGACGATGTTGTCATTATACCAGCATTTGGAACAACGCTGGAAACCCAAAACCAGCTGGCATCAATTGGGCTGGATGTTGAAAAATACGATACGACCTGCCCTTTTGTCGAAAAAGTCTGGAATAAGGCTGGGCAAATTGGCCAGAAAAACTACACCATTATCGTTCACGGCAAGCCGAACCACGAAGAAACCCGGGCTACTTTTTCTCACAGCAAAGAATCTGGCCCAACCGTGGTAGTAAAAGACATGGAGCAGACAAAACGCCTGGTCAGATACATAACCGGCGAGTCGCCTGCCGAACAGTTTTATACCGAGTTTGCCGGTCAATATTCCAACGGTTTCGACCCAACCCGCGATTTACAACGCATTGGCGTGGTTAACCAGACAACGATGCTGGCTTCTGATACACAGGGTATTGCTGACTATCTGAAACAGGTAATGAGCCAGAAACATAACCTTGGCGAGACTGCTTCGGCCGACCAGATTGACCCTTATTTTGCGAATACGCGCGATACGCTCTGCTATGCTACCAATGACAATCAGGACGCAACGTACGCACTTTTGACCTACCCTGCCGATCTGTCCATTGTAGCTGGCGGCTACAATTCATCCAATACATCACACATCGTTGAGCTTTGCGAAGAGAAGCTCCCAACGTACTTTATTGAGTCAGAGCAGAAAATTCTGTCGAATAACCTGATTCGCCATTACAATAGTCATACCAGGCAGGAAGTGGTCACCGAAAACTTTCTGCCACGCCTGAATGAAGCTGCCAGCGAACCCGTTACCATTCTTTTAACCTGCGGGGCATCCTGCCCTGATGCTACCGTAGAGGGCATTCTGCTTAAACTGGCCAGTTTCTTTCCCGGAGCCCGGTCCATTGACGATGTTATGGCCTCCGTCATGCAGTCATCCTGATGCGACCTATCGCACCTTTACGATGACTTCTTTGCTTTCGTTGTGCAGCCGGTCAACTGCCGTAACAGCGTATACATATTTCTTCTTTGGATCGGTCGTTTTATCGACGAAGCGGGTAGTCGATTCACCCACACATTGTGCCACAATGCACCGGGGATCATCCAGACGTAAGCGGGCCCGAATACCTTCGAAGCGATAGACAATGTAATAGCTTGCCCCGTCGCCATCTTCCGCTTCGGCGGGTTGTTGCCAGAACAACTCAATGCCTTCTGCCGTATCAGCCGCTTTCAAATCGCGGGGCGACAACGGCGGAATACTATCCAGCCATGTCATTGGTGGAATTAAAGCCGGATAGCGGTAAAAGTTCGCCTGGAGTGAATCGCGGATTGCCAGCGGATTCGTTTTCAGGGATTTGGCGCTAAAAAATATGCTTCCCTGTACTGCCCGTTGCTGTCGGTTATACCGCATCTGATCGGGAAATTCAGTGGCTCGTCCCCAACCCGGATCACGCTCCGAACCACGCCCAACCCGATAGGCTCCGTGTCCGATGTAGAGATGACACTTCCCGCAGTTTCGGGTCCACCATTCGACCAGTGTTTTATAAGGCACCCGGCTAAATTCAGTGCTGAAGTAGACCTGAGGAACGATATAATCGATCAGGCCATCACGAACCCATTTTCGGGTATCCGCATAGAGATCGTAGTAGGACTGCCCGCCGGTTGTGGCCGACCCTTCGGAATCGTTGCTCTTATTTTTCCAGATACCAAATGGGCTAATACCAAACTTAACCCACGGCTTATTGCTCCGAATCGAGTCGCGCAGCTCAGCAATTAGTTTATTGATGTTGTCGCGTCGCCAGTCTTCCTTTTTCATGCCATTGAAATTGGCCTGATAGATATTGTCGTCACGCAATGCCTGCCCGGTAACACCAAATGGATAGAAATAGTCATCGAAATGAATACCATCGACATCATATTCGCGCACCACATTCGCGACTATTCCCGCGATATACGAGCGTACAGCAGGCATACCCAGGTTGAATAGTTTACGCCCACCATAGGTAAAGACCCATTCTGGCTTGCGATAAATAATATTCGTTGGGGCAACGCTGGACACTTTACTAAATGTAGCCCGATCGAGGTTAAACCAGGCATGAAATTCCATACCACGCTGGTGTGCCTGCTCGATCATAAATTCAAGCGGATCATAGAACGGCGCAGGTGCTAATCCCTGTTGGCCGGTTAGCCATTCAGACCAGGGTTCAGAACTTTTGGCATAAAACGCATCAGCGGCTGATCGAACCTGAACGACCACTGCATTGATTCCCATCTGCTGTTGCTGATCGAACATCTCTACAATTTCCCGCTGCTGGTCTGCAACGGGTAGTCCTTTTTTGCTTGGCCAGTCAATATTATCGACCGTTGCGATCCAGACCGCCCGAAATTCACGCTTTGGCGGAACGGGGCCGTTTTCGACGGGCATTTGATCAGCTACGCTTTCAGCTTCAATCGTATCAGGCTTATTAGCAGGCACTATAGCTGTTACAGGGGTAGGTTTAGCTGGCTCGGGCTTCGCAGCATTGGGTTTCGGTGGGGCGGGTTTACTAATGGGGGGCCGTCTGGCAGCGACGGGTGGCCTTTTCGTAACCACAGGCTCTGGACGGCGACAACCATTCCAAAGTAAGATAATCAAAAGAAGAGGAAGAAAAGCAATTGAGCGCATCTGACAGAGCAGGTTAATCGCCAAAAATAACGATCGGAAAGCATACCTACGTTTATCGATAAGGCAATTTTTGTTCTTTACCGGCTGCCCGGCAGGAATCACTGCAATAAATAACGTTATCCCAATCGCGTTCCCACTTTTTCCTCCAGGTAAACGGTCGATTGCAGATCGGGCAGGTTTTGACTGGCAGATCTGATTTCCTGCGCATTTTCATTTACACAAAACACTTCGTCTGATCAGTCTGTTTGGCCAGTATGAATCGATCCAAAAAAATTCAGTCGTTGAGCGAAGCCGATATCGATCGTATTATTGAAATGGCGTGGGAAGATCGCACGCCATTCGACGCGATCGAAGCTCAGTTTGGCATTTCGGAGCAGGATGTCATTTTAGTCATGCGACGGGAATTAAAACGGTCATCCTGGCGTCGGTGGCGGGCCCGAGTACAACGTCGTTCGACAAAACATGCAGCATTCTCGGCTGTTAATGATGCCCGGTTTAAAGCCAATAGACAAAGACTGGTAACATTCAATAATATAACCGGACGATAAGTGTCACATTTGGTATCTTATAGATTTCCCTTAGTTTTGTGCCGCTTAAATAAGATATAAGAAAAAATTCTTCTGATTTTTGCAAAATATCAACATCTTTTTAGATTATTTTCAGCCAAAAAGGTACTATTTTTGCGACATCCCGAAACGAAGTTTCCAACAGACCGCTTTGAGTATGAGCCATAAATTAGATCAGATAGATCGCAACGTATTAGAAATTCTGCAAGCCAACGCTAAAATCACCAACGCCCAGCTTTCTAAAGAAATAGGTCTTTCTCCTGCTCCCACCTTGGAGCGCGTTAAAAAACTCGAAACATCGGGTATTATTCAGAGCTACCACGCTCAACTGAACCGCGAAAAGGTAGGTTTAGGTGTTACGACATTTGTGATGGTGACCCTTGTGGGCCACAAGAAAGAAACCACGATGTCATTCGTTAACAGAGCGAATGAAATCCCCGAGATTATCGAATGCCACCACATCACTGGCTCTGGCGACTTCCTGCTGAAAGTTATTGCAAAGGATATTGCTTCTTACCAGGCTCTGATGCTGGACGTTATCAACGAGATTGATGAAGTTGCCAGCACGCAGACAATGGTTATCATGTCTACATTTAAGGAGAGCAAAGTATTGCCAATCCCTTGATTTTTTGATTAGTACATAGCAAAGAGCCACCCGCTTTTATCCGATTTCGGACTGGCGGGTGGCTCTTTGCTATGTACTAATCAATATATTATTCCCTACGCTTTCTTCGCTCGTCCCGGCGCGATTTCTTCAACTCGTCCAGTGCTTTTTTAGCCTCTTTATGCTGACTTGACTTCCGTTCCGATTTGTCGATCACCTCTTTGAAGTAAGCCTGCGCCTGATCATAGTTCTTTTCTTCATTCGCAATTTTCCCCAAAGCCAGCACAGACGACCAGTAATAACCCGCATTCAGCGCATTGGTCTGTTTAGCAAAGTCAATAGACTGCTGATAGTATTTTTTTGCCTCGGGCAGATTTTTGTAAAACAGTTGGTTGATGTAGGCGAGAACATAGGCCGCCGTGCGACCGCTAACGCCTTCATAACCTGACTGAGTCCGTTCCACTTTCGCCAGAATGTCCTTTGATATTCGTTCCGCTTCGTTCAAACGGCCCGTCACAAAGGCAGATCGGGCATAATAGCGCTCAAAAAATGGATTGTCGGGATACTGCTCTGCCATGTACTTCGACATCTCGTACGCTTTGTCGTACTGGTTCTCCATACTATAGATCTGAATCAGAAAGTATCGAGCCTCCACACGCGTATAAAACGCGGTATTCGCCGTCTTTTCCAACTCTTTGATGCCGGTGACTTTGTTTCCCTTAGGGAAAAACATCAGAATCGGCTTGAGCAGAGGGTAATTTTCGGGTATCCATTGGGCGTAATAATCGTACATTCCATCGCCGAATTGCAATTCGGGACTGAAGTCGGCATTCCCCTTGCACTTCTCAAAATACTTTAGCGCATTTTTACCCGCAAACGTTGCCTTTGTCCACTTTTTACGCTCCGAATAAAGCCGCCCTTTGAACGCATAGGCAGCCGCCAGAAAAAATGACGGTTCCAGTTTGTTATCACTTTCGTCGTAAAGTTTTTCAGCCAGCGTGATCGTCGTGTCCATCAGAGCCAGACAGCGGTCATCGTAATCTGTCACATCCGTGTTTGGTACGATTTTCCACCATTCGGCTAAGCCCATCAGAAAATAAGGCATTGGGTGCTTCGGGTAACGCAGTCGCAGCCACCGAAACTCTTTGTCAGCCTCATAAAACTTGTAATTATACATCAGGTTAATAGCCTCCGCCGATTCGATCTGAACGCCAGGGTGCTTCAATAACCCATCATATTTCTTATCAAACGCCGACGGATCGTACAACTGGGCCTGCGCTACGGCAGCTAATCCCATGAGCCATACCGTCAACAATGCTTTTTTCATCCGTTAAATCGCTTTATTATGAAACTAGCTTATTCTTTCTTTATCAACGTAATCTGCTGGCAGTACGTTTGCAAACAGTTATTTTTTAGTGATTTTTTGTCTGCTACCTGAGCATAGGCGTATCTTTGACGCCACGCAGACGCTGACATGATAACAATTAAAGACAAAACCTTCGTCCCGTTTATTAGTGCTGAGGCTATTCAAACGCGCATTCAGGAACTGGCCGAACAGATTAATCAGGAGTATGCCGATAAACAACCTCTGATCGTAGTCGTCCTGAATGGAGCCTTTCTGTTCGCAGCCGACCTGTCCAAACACCTGACAATTCCCTGCGAAATCACATTTATCCGGGTTGCTTCTTATACGGCTACTGAATCCAGCGGTCAGCTCAAGCAGATTCTGGGTTTAAACGAATCCATTGAAGGCCGCGATCTGATCGTTGTCGAGGATATTGTTGATACCGGCCTTACCCTTTATGAAGTTTGCGACCAACTCCAGGCCAAAGGACCATCATCACTGACAATTGCTACTTTGCTGTTTAAACCGGCAGCGCTGAAAAAGCAGCTTGACCTGCACTATGTGGGTTTCGAGATCGAAAATCGCTTTGTACTGGGTTATGGCCTGGATTATGATGGGCTGGGACGTAATACGCCCGATATTCTGGTATTGCAGTAAGTAGATCGAGTCCTCTCATCATCGATCTACTTCACCCATAACTACATCGATTGATCCGATAACGGCAACCAGATCGGCCAGCATAGCCCCTTTCGTAATTTCGCTGATGACCGACAGGTTATGAAATGAACAGGATCGGGCTTTGCAGCGCACCGGCACATCAGAGCGGCCATCGGTTCGGAAGAAGAAGCCTAACTCACCTTTGGCACTCTCGGCGCGGGCATAAAAATCCATCGCCTTCGGACGAATTTTCTTAGGCACCACCGCCTGTGGGTCATAGTCGCGGGTACGGCGATAATCAGTCGTGAGCTTATCAAGACATTGCTCCACAATCCGTATCGACTGGTGGCACTCCTGCACCCGCACGTTGTTACGATCCCAGCAATCGCCTACAGTTCCCATTATTCCCTCACCAATCGGAATGTCGAAGTCAAGTTCGGGATAAACGGAGTAAGCATCGACCCGGCGAAGGTCGTAGCGAAGCCCTGATCCACGCAGCATTGGCCCTGTGCAGCCATAATTGATCGCTACCGGCAACGGCAATACGCCAACATTGGCCGTGCGCTTCACGAAAATTTCATTTTCGATAACCAGTTCCTGCAACTCGACCAGTTTTGGTTTTAGGTACTGCACAAATTCGCGACATCGTTCTTCGAAACCGACGGGCAGATCATAGAACAGTCCACCAACCCAGATGTAGTTGTAAAGCATTCGGGCACCACTGACCCATTCGAGGAGCCGTTGTATGTGCTCACGGTCGCGCATGAGCCACAGGAAAGGAGTATAAGCCCCAATATCCAGTGCGTACGTACCGATCCCGACAAAGTGGGCCGCAATCCGGTTTAATTCAGCTACTAATACCCGGATGTATTCGGTTCGCTTCGGAATATCATGCTGGATTCCCAGCATTCGCTCAACACCCATGACAAATGCGTGTTCAGCGTTCATGGCAGCCAGATAATCGAGCCGGTCTACGAACGGAATGGTCTGATTGAACGGTAATTTCTGAGCATGTTTTTCAAAACAACGGTGCAGGTAGCCGAGATGCGGTACTACATCCACAATGATTTCACCATCGGTAACGACTTCAAGCCGCAGCACACCGTGCGTTGATGGGTGCTGGGGCCCCATATTCAGAATCATCTCACCTTCATTGAGCATTTCAGGCCGATAAACGTTGGGTTCTGAGGCCCGAAAATGACCGGGAGAATACTCATATTGAAATGTTTGCGTGGCCATAATCTATAGCAAACAGCCGACCGGGTGATCGTAGTCTGTTTATATTCTTGTTGAGAAACGATCGTAGGTTACCCGCAGCTATTTAGTAGCAAAGGTCGTCAGATGGGCTTAAAAGCCAAAAGATTATTGATTTGGGGCTAACCTACTACAAATCATCACTTTTTATCGACGAAGTATTTGCCAGACAAAACTAATTTCGTACCTTTGCGCTCCTTATCGAGAAAACGAACTTTAGAAATGGCAAAGAAAGGCGCCAATAGAATCCAGGTTATTCTGGAATGCACCGAGCAGAAAGACAGCGGTGTTCCCGGTATGTCCCGGTACATCACCACGAAAAACCGGAAAAATACGCCGGCGCGTATCGAGCGGAAAAAATACAATCCGTTCCTCAAGAAAGTAACGCTGCATAAAGAAATTAAATAGTTTCTGGGCTTATAGTTTTCGGCTTATGATGTATTTTGCTACGCCGATCTATTATCGCATCTGAAAACTGTAAAACCGCAAAGCATAAACTGTCATGGCAAAAAAGGTAGTTGCAACCCTGAAAACGAAGGATAACGGTAAAGCATTCGCTAAGATTATCAAAGCCGTTAAATCGCCAAAAACTGGCGCGTATACCTTCAAAGAAGAAATGGTTCCGGTTGACGAAGTACAGTCTGCGCTGAAAAGCTAGGACCTGTTGGAATCAATTTCCTACATCAATACACCGAAACGTCCCACAGCCTGATTGGCCTAGTGGGACTTTTTGTGTTAAAAAACAGTTAGCCAGTTATTGGGCCGAAGAAAAGGGTTATTGATGAATCATATAACCTTACCTATCGACCCTCTTACTCATTGTGACCATTTCACTGATTATAACATGGCTTTATTCGGCTTATTCTCAAAAGAAAAGAAAGAAACGCTCGACAAAGGCTTGGAGAGAACAAAAGATAGCTTTTTCTCTAAGCTTGGGCGGGCCGTCGTCGGCAAATCGACCATTGATGAAGAAGTACTGGATGAACTCGAAAATGTCCTGATCTCATCAGATGTTGGCGTTGAAACAACCGTTAAAATTATCCGCCGGATTGAAGAACGGGTCGCCCGCGACAAATACATGGGTACGGACGAATTAGACCGTATACTCCGCGAAGAAATTGCAGGATTACTCTCTAGCAATAATACCGAAGATGTCAGCGATGACTTTGCCCTGCCGGCGGGCAAAAAACCGTATGTCATTATGGTTGTCGGCGTTAATGGCGCTGGCAAAACGACGACCATTGGCAAGCTAGCGGCCCAGTTTCACAAACGGGGCAAGAAAGTCGTTCTGGGCGCTGGTGATACGTTCCGGGCTGCGGCTGTTGACCAGCTTAAGCTCTGGGGTGATCGGGTGGGCGTGCCAGTCATTTCGCACGGTATGAACACCGACCCCTCGGCAGTGGCGTTCGATGCGGTCAAAACGGCAACGGATATGCAGGCCGATGTTGTTATCATTGATACTGCCGGACGCCTGCATACAAAGATCAATCTGATGAACGAGTTGACCAAAATCAAGCGGGTTATGCAAAAGTTTACTCCCGATGCGCCCCACGAGGTCCTGCTGGTGCTGGATGGTTCGACCGGTCAAAATGCATTTATTCAGGCAACCGAATTCACGAAAGCAACGGAAGTTTCGGCGCTGGCCATTACAAAACTAGACGGAACGGCCAAAGGTGGCGTCGTGATCGGCATTTCGGATCAATTCAAGATTCCGGTCAAGTACATCGGTGTTGGCGAGAAAATCGATGATTTGCAGACCTTCAACAAGATGGAGTTCGTGGATTCGTTTTTCAAGAAATGAGGAACATCATGGCAGTTGTAAAAGATTTGGAATTGGTCAACGAGGACGTGATCGTCATGATGAGACGACACTATGGAGATCGGCTACTTAAAATTATCCTGTTCGGCTCTTATGCTCGTGGCGACTTTCATGACGATTCAGACGTCGATTATCTAGTCGTGTTAGATGAAGAAAATGTATCGCCATTTACCGAAGTATCCGCCACAATTACAGCTCGAAATGCCTATTATCTTGACACATTCATTCCTATCTCAGTTATTGTCGTTTCGTATAGCCACTATTCTACCTCAAATCGTATCTTTTACCGTGAGGTAAGAAAAGATGGGAAATGCATCTATGAGCGAGGATTTAAGCCATTGCATCAGGAAAGCAGAGGGGTATTTAGCGAATGCTAAAACGTTGATCGCTACCGAATTTCCTAATGGTGCCATTACATCAAGTTACTATTGTTTCTTCTGGCTCGTTCGCGGTTTACTAGCCGACAAGGACATCGTTACAAAACGGCATTCGGCTGCTCGTGAGATGTTTTCATTACACTTTATAAAATCAGGAGAAATTCCTGAACGATTCAAAGATGATTTTGCTGTTTTGTTTGAGCGTCGACAAATAGCGGATTATGATATAGACGGAGATTTTCCACTAGCTGAAATTAATCATCTGATTCAACTGGCTGAGAATTTTCTGATTTTCATTAAACAGCATTATGCGTACTAATTCACCCTCCTGCTATAATCGCTGGATATGCCGACTCTACCCTTGGCTTATCTTACTAGGTTTAGCAATTGGAATCACTGAAGTACTTGCAGGTCCGAAGCCTGTCCGTCAAAAGAAACCTGTTCAGGGCATCTGCGGCACCGTCGTTGAAAAGCGTGGGAATCTGATGCCAGGCCCCGGCGCACCAAGGGCAAACGCTGGTGGAACGCCCATTGAGCGTGAAGTGCTCATTTTCCCGATCCTCAATCTGAGCCAGGTCGAAGCCGGAGATAATGGATTTATCAAGTCCGTTGGAGAAGCAAAGCCGATAAAGACCATACGATCCGATAAAAACGGGAAATTCTGCGTGAGTTTGCCCATTGGGCGCTATTCAATAATTGTTCGGGAGCCCAAAGGACTCTATGCGAATCTATCCGATACCCAAAACAATATTTTTCCAGTCAACGTCCAGAAAAACCGCCAGTCAACGATCAACGTAGAGATTACGCATCAGGCGGTCTTTTAGCGTCATTATAAAAAGTCTAGAAACGAGTTAGCATACTTATTGGGACGTTACACACAATAGTAGAATCTCATCCACAAGAATGGGAGAATCTGACATTGCAGGCATTTCTCAGTTCGTTAGCTCCTTTGAAAATATAAATGGGTACTACCAAACTATGACTGGTAGTATCAGCCCTGACCAAGTCAGTTGGCAGTTGTTCGCCGATGCATTGAAGATGCGTCTATTTATGAGTGAAGCAAATGAAAACGAAAGGAATACGTACCAATAAAATTAACATCGTCACGCTGGGATGCTCGAAGAATCTCGTGGATTCGGAGGTGCTGTTTACGCAACTCAAGGGCAACGGCATGGACGTGACGCACGAAGCGAAGAAAGACGACGCGAATATTGTCGTGATCAACACGTGTGGCTTTATTGACAACGCTAAAGAAGAATCGATCAACACGATTCTCCGCTACGTGGATGCGAAGGAAGCAGGCATCGTCGACAAAGTCTACGTAACGGGCTGTCTGTCACATCGCTACAAAGATGAACTCGAAGTAGAGATGCCAACGGTCGATGCGTGGTTCGGTACGAATGAACTTCCCCGGATGTTGAAAACGCTCCGCGCCGATTACAAACATGAACTCGTTGGCGAACGGCTTCTCACGACGCCCGCTCACTACGCTTACCTGAAAATTGCCGAGGGCTGCGACCGCCCCTGTTCGTTCTGCGCGATTCCGCTCATGCGTGGAGGGCACGTATCGCGCCCAATCGATGAGTTACTCACCGAAGCGCGTTCACTGGCCCGGCGTGGCACAAAAGAGCTGATTCTGATTGCTCAGGATCTGACTTATTATGGTCTGGATCTGTACAAAAAGCGGAATCTAGCCGATCTCATCAATCAACTCGCTGATGTGGAAGGGATAGACTGGATTCGGTTGCAGTACGCTTATCCATCGGGCTTTCCTCTGGAGGTGCTCGACGTTATGCGCGATCGCCCGAACGTATGTAATTACCTCGACATGCCCCTGCAAACAGGCTCAACCGAGTTATTGAAACTGATGCGCCGGGGTATAACCCGCGAAAAAACGGAAGCACTGATTGAGACAATTCGGGCGAAAGTCCCCGACATTGCACTCCGCACGACGCTCATTGTTGGTCACCCCGGCGAAACCAACGCGATGTTCGAAGAAACGTATGACTTCGTAGAAAGGATGCGTTTTGACCGGATGGGTGTGTTTACGTACTCGCACGAAGAAAACACCCATTCGTTCTCCATGCCCGACGATATTCCAGCCGACATTAAACAGGAACGTGCCGACGAATTGATGGAACTTCAGCAGGGAATTTCGCAGGAACTGAACCAGAAAAAAGTCGGCCACACCTATAAGGTACTTTTCGATCGAAAAGAAGGCGGCTATTTCATTGGTCGCACCGAAGCTGACTCGCCTGAGGTTGATAACGAGGTACTTGTGCCTGCCAATCAATATGTTCGGCAGGGTGACTTCGCCAATGTCCGGATTAATCGGGCCGAAGAATTTGATCTATACGGAGAGGTTGTCTCCTGAGTTTTCGTAGACCCGCAAGGTTCAGGCCCGATCATTACGACCGAACCCGAACCTTGCGGGTTTTTCCGTTGTTGAGCCGAATAAATCCCAACCTGCATGGACTGTCAGTACCTGCCGCTAGCATCTACCGGCCAGTTTTCCCCACTATTCCTCGATTACATCAACAAAAAAGATACTTTAGAACCTTTTTACAATCGTTTTCCGGAGCTGTCAGCGTTTAAAGACCAGATCGGAGAGAAATCATTCGACGAAGGGAAACGGCGAATTCTGGTTGATACACTCGACCGTCAGTACGCACAGATTACCAGTAAGCCCGATTTTTCGGTACTGCTCCAGCCCAACACATTTACGGTTACGACGGGCCATCAACTGAATATTTTTACCGGTCCGCTCTACATCATTTACAAACTGATTACGACAATCAATCTGTCGCGTCAGTTGAAAGAAGCTTATCCAGACTACAATTTCGTGCCGATCTACTGGATGGCCTCCGAAGACCACGACTTTGCTGAGATCAATCATTTTTCGCTGTTCGGTAAAAATTATGCCTGGGCAACCGAGCAACGCGGAGCCGTTGGGCGTATAAATCCGCAGGAATTAAAGACCCTCTTCAATCAGATACCCGAAAAGCTCACTCTATTTGAAGAGGCTTATCTGAACCACAATACGCTGGCTGATGCCGCCCGGTATTACGTCAATGAGTTGTTTGGAGCCGAAGGTCTGGTCTGCCTCGATGCCGACGATGCCGCATTGAAACGTGTTTTCGCCCCAGTTATGCGGGATGAGCTGATCAATCAGCATGCTGGTGAGCTGGTGGTAAAGCAAACGGAATTACTCGAAAATCTGGGCTACAAGACAGTTATTACGCCCCGCGATATCAATCTGTTTTACCTGGATGATCAACTCCGCGAACGCATCGAGCGCAAGGAAGATGGAACGTATCGTGTACTGCATACTAAGCTTCGGTTTTCAGAAACAGAATTACTGGCCTTACTGGATGAGCATCCGGAACGATTCAGTCCCAATGTGGTGCTTCGGCCACTGTATCAGGAAACAATTCTGCCTAATCTGACTTACATTGGCGGACCGTCTGAAGTGCCCTATTGGCTGCAATTAAAGCCTGTTTTTGAGCATTTCCAGACTACTTTCCCCATTCTGATGCCCCGCAATTTTGCGATGTATGTACCAACTGTAAGCGCGAAGCGTGTTCGAAAATTAGGTCTAACGCCGGAAGAACTATTTAAAGATACATTGTTGCTGAAGCGTGAATTTGTTGAAACACATGCCCGGCATACGCTCAAATTTGACAACGAAAACAAAGTCGTCAACAAAGCACTGGACAGTATTCTCCATAAGGCGCAAATGGTCGATCCTACGCTTGAACGAGCCGTTCTGGCCGAAACGAAGCGATTTGCCAATGCTGTTGCCCGGCTGGAGAAAAAGATGCGTCGGGCCGAAGAGCACAATCAGGAAATTGGCGTTCGGCAGTTGCTGGCCGTTAAGAACGAACTGTTCCCCAATGGTGGTTTGCAGGAGCGTAGTGAAAATTTCCTGACGTTTTACCTGAACGATCGGAAGTTTCTTCAAAAAATGCTGTCGGTATTTGATCCTTTCGACTACCGAATGCAGCTTTGCCTCGAATAATACCTCCGTTGAGGTCGGTTAACGTGACCTGCCGTATGACAAAAGCTGAACTACGTCGCTACTACCTTGGTCTGCGAAAAGCGTTGCCAGCAGCAGCGATTGAAGCCCGAAGTCAAAAAATCTGCCAGCACTTTTTTAATCAGAACTGGATGGATGGTAACATTACTGTCCATACTTTTTTACCCATCCTATGCCAGAATGAGGTCAATACCTGGCCGATTATTCATCGGCTCTGGGCCGACTTTCCGGCGGTTCGGGTTATTGCTTCTGTAACCGACACAAAGGCCCATCATCTTACTCATTACGAGCTTACACCCAATACGGTTTTAGTCGAAAATCGCTGGGGCATTCCCGAGCCTGTTTCCGACCAATCATTAGCTATTAAGGCCGACAGTATCGACATAGTCCTTGTACCACTCCTGGCCTTTGATCAAAGCGGCCACCGGGTTGGCTATGGAGGTGGCTTCTACGACCGTTTTCTGGCCAACTGCCGACCCGATTGCCTGACCGTTGGTTTATCATTAGCAGAACCGGTCGATCCTATTGATGGAATCGAGCAAACTGATATTCCACTAGCAGTCTGCATTACACCGGAACAAGTCTGGTTTTTTTCTAAATAATTATACTGTGCCTCAAACTTTTACCGTACTTTTGCACTCCAAAATGTAGTGCGGGCGAAGAACCCGCTTTTTATTAACCAGTTAAAAGCGGGGTTCTCCCGCGTTAAAAGCATGAAAATCGCAGTCGTTGGAGCCACGGGCCTGGTCGGTGGCGAAATCCTGAAGGTTCTGGAAGAACGTAACTTCCCGGTATCAGAACTTATTCCTGTTGCTTCCGAGCGGTCGGTTGGTAAACAGGTGGAGTTCAAGGGTAAACCATACACGGTCGTTAGCTTCGAGGATGCCATTGCAGCCAAACCTGCCATTGCGATTTTCTCGGCGGGTGGCAGCACATCGCTGGCATTGGCTCCTAAATTTGCCGAAGCCGGTATTACCGTTGTCGATAACTCGTCGGCATGGCGTATGGACCCGACCAAAAAACTGGTCGTTCCTGAAATCAACGCAAACACGCTGACCCCCGAGGATAAAATCATTGCCAATCCAAACTGCTCGACCATTCAGATGGTGGTTGCGCTGAAACCCCTGCATGACCGTTATACCGTTAAGCGGGTTGTAGTATCGACTTACCAGTCGGTGACGGGTACGGGCAAAGCGGCTGTTGATCAACTCTTTGCTGAACGTAATGGCGATGATAGCGTTGCCAAAGTATACCCGCACCCGATCGACCTGAACGTATTGCCGCACATCGATGTGTTCCTCGATAATGGCTATACGAAAGAGGAGATGAAAATGGTCAATGAGACCAAAAAAATCATGGGCGACGACTCCATTCAGGTCACAGCTACCACGGTACGTATCCCGACCATTGGCGGCCATTCTGAAGCGGTGAATATTGAGTTCGAGAATGACTTCGAACTGGAAGAAGTCGTTGAGTTGCTGCGGAATGCAGAAGGCGTTATTGTACAGGATGATCCGAAAAATAAAGTGTATCCAATGCCGCTGACAGCGCACGGGAAAGATGAAGTTTTCGTGGGTCGTATCCGTCGTGACGAGAGCCAGCCCAAGACGCTGAACATGTGGATCGTGGCCGACAACCTTCGTAAAGGAGCGGCAACAAACGCCGTTCAGATCGCCGAATATTTACTGAAACATAATCTGGTGGAAGCAGGCGAAGTAGTAGCGTAACCATTCTTCCCGGCTAATTACCCAAAGTCCCGTTCGGTTTGCTACCGGGCGGGACTTTTTGCGTATCTTCAATACCTGTTAACAAAATGATACCCTACTGCCCAGTTCTATGGACCAAGTCATTCAACTCCAGAACCTTAATAAATCGTACGGTTCGACCCCCGTTCTTAAAGGCATCGATCTAAGCGTATCGGCTGGTCAGGTAGTAGGCTACATTGGTCCGAATGGCGCCGGAAAATCGACTACCATCAAGATTCTGATCGGTATGTTACCCGATTATTCAGGCGAGGCTACCGTACTTGGCATGGACGTGAAGACCCGTGCGATCGACATCAAACGCCGGATTGGTTATGTTCCAGAGAATGCTGCTTTGTATGATACGCTTACTCCCATGGAATACCTGCAATTCATTGGCCAGTTATACGAACTGGACACCGCTCATATTGAACGCAAAGCCCTTGAACTACTTCGTCTGTTTCAGTTAAGCGATCATGTCGAAGCTCGGATGAGTACCTTTTCGAAAGGTATGCGCCAGAAAGTGCTGCTTATTTCGGGACTGCTCCATAACCCGGATGTTATCTTTCTGGACGAACCATTGTCGGGCCTGGATGCCAATGCGGTTGTGCTGGTTAAAGAAATTATCCGCCAGCTTGCCAACAGTGGCAAAACTATTTTCTATAGTTCGCACATTATGGATGTTGTTGAGAAGATTTCCGATCGGATCATCATTATTAATCAGGGGCAGATCATCGCGGATGGCACCTTCGCCGAGCTACAGCACCAGCGCCCCGAATCACTCGAACAACTATTCGCCGAGCTTACAGGGAGCGACGGCCAAACGAGCGTGGCCGAAGAGTTTATTCATACGCTTAAGCTTTAAGATACTGGATTCTGATCGCAATCCTGCGAAGTTCAGTGTCCAACCTTCTCTACCTGCATGACCACTATCATTCTCTGGCTTCTTGACCGACTAAAGCCACTGTTCCAAACAATGGGTGCCGACTATGGCCAATTGCGCGCCATTGTACAGGTAAAGCTGACAATGGACAATCGCCGAAACAGTATTACGCTCGGTCGTTATGGCAAATCATCCGCAGAGAGTACGAATACATTCACGCGTATTCTGGCCATCTATGCCTTCATCGGTGGCCTGATCAGCCTAGGTATGCTGGCAACTCCTGATAAAGACCGGCTATTTTTCCCGCTTACCCTTCAGTTTTCCTACATCATGGCCTTATGCGCCATGACACTTATTTCCGACTTCTCATCGGTCATTCTCGATTCGTCCGACAATCAGATTATTCTACCCCGACCCGTGAGCAGCCGTACGCTCTGGCTGGCCCGTGTAGTGCATATAACCAGCTATTTGTTTGCTATCGCCCTGTCGCTGTCGGTAGTTGCTATCCTGTTCATTGGCTATCGTTTCGGAGCGATTGCGGGATTACTGTTTTTAGTAATGAGCCTCCTATCGGCCGTGCTGATGGTATTTCTGACCAACATCTTCTATTTGTTGCTCATGCGATTTATCAGTGAGGAGAAGCTACGGGAAGTCATCAATTATTTTCAGATAGTGATGGCAGTGCTGTTTTATGGAGGCTATCAGTTTCTGCCCCGTCTGATCGGTACCGAAGTTTTGACGCAAACTTTTGCCATTCAATGGTGGCATTATCTGGTTCCGCCCATGTGGATGGCGGGCACCATCGAAATTGTCATTCAACCCATTCTGGATTCCACACACCTGGTTTTTGCGGTTCTGGCCATCGTCACGCCCATTCTGGGTTTGTGGTTTATGAACCGGTTCCTGACAACCAATTTCACGCAGAAGCTTGGCAGTATGGATCAGGAAAGCCAGCCTGTTCCGTTGGCGACCTCAACGCAAACAAGTCAACCGGGTAGAGTAGCCTGGATCGACAAGCTATCGGCCTGGTTTACGGACAACGCGCTCGAACGGGCTGCTTTTGCCTTTACGTGGCGTATAACTGGTCGCGATCGTAAATTCAAGCTTAAGACTTACCCACAACTGGGGTTCGGTCTGGCCTATGTTATTGTTATGTCGCTTCAGGGGTCCAGCTTTGGCTCAAGTGGTTTTTTCTATCTGTTTGCCCTTTATTTTGCGGGTTTGTATGTAATGGTGGCTCAGTATCAACTAAGTGTTTCTGATAACTACCGGGCCTCCTGGATATACGGCAGCGCACCAATACAAACGCCCGGCGATCTCTTGTCTGGCTCACTAAAAGCCCTTATTATCAAGCTACTGCTCCCATTTTATAGCCTACTGGCAAGCTACATTCTCTATCGCTACGGAATCGATAAAATTAGTGATGTATTACTAGCGTTCAGCAATTCATTGGTCATGCTCATAAGCGCGGCTCTGTTATCGAGCCGCTACATGCCATTTTCTACCGCACAGGACGCCCTAAAACAAAGCAACACCGCTCGCGGCTTACTGACCAGTCTTGTTTTAGGACTTGTTGGATTCTCCCATTATGGTTTAACCTACATTCCATACGGCACCTGGATTGCGCTCCCCTTGTCTGTGCTTACCTTCTGGATTTTACTTCGATACTACAGACAAACGGATTGGAGCCAGATTATGATGGGATGAAGCCAGTTAAGCATTGACCGAAAAAGTTGTTTCACTTTCTGTCACCTCCCGATCGTATTATGCCAGGACACCTTCAAAGCCTTATCCTCCTTTGTCTGGGACTTACTTTTTGTGTTTCGTTACTGGTTGTTCTCGCCCAAAAGCTGAAGATCGCCTATCCCGTATTTCTGGTACTGGCTGGCCTGCTTGTCAGTTTTGTGCCAGCCATCCCAGCCATTCATATTGACCCTGAGCTAGTTTTTCTGGTCATTCTACCACCGATTTTATTTGATGCTGCCCAGAATATGTCGCTGAAAGCCTTATGGAAGTGGCGCAGAATTATCAGCGTATTGGCTTTAGGCTATGTATTGGCAACCGCTACCGCCGTCGCCTTTGTGAGTCATTGGCTCATTCCTGGATTTACCTTGAGTCAGGGATTTCTGCTGGGCGCAATTATTTCGCCCCCCGATGCGGCTGCAGCTGTTTCCGTCTTAAAATTCACGAAGCTCCCCAAAGGTGTTGTTTCTGTTTTAGAGGGAGAAAGCCTGCTGAATGATGCCACTAGCCTGACCTTATTTCGATTTGCGCTGGCGGCTATTACTACTCATCAATTCGTTTGGTACGAAGCGGTAACCGGGTTTGCGCTCGTCGTCATTTCGGGTATTGGTATCGGCCTGGCGTTTGGTCTGTTATCCTATGCCATTTATAAATGGCTACCGACCAATGCCAATCTGGATGTTGCCTTTTCAATCGTGCTTCCTTACCTGATGTATATTACAGCCGAAGCAGTCCATTCTTCGGGTGTACTGGCTGTGGTTAGTGGCGGCTTGTTCATTGCCTACCAGATTCACTTTGTTTTTCCCCACCAGAGCCGTCTGAAAGCTGCGGCTCTCTGGTCGTCGGTTGTCTTTATCCTCAACGCCGTCGTCTTCTTTTTGATCGGCCTTCAACTGACCGAAATCACCGCGTCGATCCAGAACATGTCTATATGGACAGCCCTCAACTATGCCTTAGTTGTTACCTTCGTTGTCATTATTGTTCGAATGATTTCCGGCTTTACCAGTACGGTCTTTACCCGCTACATAAGTCGGTTTATAACGGTTGCCCAGAGCAGGCCAGGCTGGCGAAACCCAGTTGTAGCCGGTTGGGTAGGCATGCGGGGCGTGGTTTCGCTAGCTTCGGCCTCAGCGATTCCATTGCTGTTGCCCAATGGACAGCCATTTCCAAACCGTCCTCTTTTTCTCTTTATCACGTTTGTGGTCATCATCGTCACGCTTGTCGGTCAGGGGCTTACGCTACCCTGGGTAATCAGGCGGGTCAAGCCTAAAGAATTAGCGGATGCCAAATCAGATGATCAGCAACGATTAGAGATCGATTTGTCCCTCTATAAAGCTGCTTTTGACGAATTGCAGTCCGTCTATCAGGCTGATATTGAAGAAAGTGTTCTGCTTCAGCACCGGGTTCAGTTTATAAAGCACAAATTACACCTGTTAAAGGAAGCCAATAGTGATGATGGCACTAGACAACAGGCAATTCTCCTGCTCGGTCACTTCCAAAAAATCATGCTGAATGTGACCGAACAGGAGCGTAAAAAGCTACATTCATTTCGTAGACTGCCAGATTATGACGACGATGTAATTCGATTAGTCGAGCACCGGCTTGATTTGGAAGAAGAGCTGTTGGAAGGAGATGGCGAGTAGGTTGATGCTTCCCGGTTTTCTTGTTTCAGGCGGATTCACTATATCCTGCCGATGGAAAGTGTCGATGAGATTGATTTGATCGTTATTCCAGCATAAAAAATGGCGTTATTGAAATTCTGAAAGGCCGTTTCCTCATCGGTTCAGGTTGATTCAGACTTTCCAGGCCGGAAAACGTTAAGGATGGATTGATTTACTCAACGTTCTGACAAACATTTATAGCCGACTGCTTTAACAGTCGGCTATTTTAGTGATGGCGAAACTGCTCATTTACCTGATGAACCGCAAAAACGATAGTTTCGGTCTCTCAGTTACGCTCCGTGATTTACGGTCTGCCGATACATTGGTAAACTACCGAAAATCGTAGTATCGGCGGCCGTCTCATTGAACCCTCAACATAAGTGTAATGCAGTTTATACTTAGGAGTTTATCTTTTTTTGGTTGTAGCACTTTAACCACGAATTCGATAACCATAAGAAAAGCATACAATACAAAGGAAAGCCGATAATTTGCACGTATTGGCCTTTTCCTACAGCCAGCCACATGGAAATGTCAGCCAGCCCGTAAATCAGTAATGGTATAATGATAAGCAGGCTGGTAAAGATGGAGTCAATAGCATATTTCATAGTACTGAAAGAAACCTTTGTAGCTTCTTTGTAATCAACTTAACACTACTTCGACGCTATTAATTTAAGAAAGTACAATAATTATTGTATCTACATGAATTGCCATTACCATGCTATATCAACTTTTCATTTAAATCCCTGACTATCCTTAGTTTACAAAAATTTAGAAATTTATTGAAGCTTCTTTCGAAAGGAAATTTCATCAAACCCGAAGTAGTTCATAGGATCGTTTATAGTGGTTATAACTGTTCTTTCGTTTCCGTACTGAACACATTCCTAAAACACAGATGGCCACGAGTAAACTTCTAACCAGCCTTTGTCTTGCATCGGCAGTCGGTATTACCAGCTGTGTTAGTAACAGGATAGTTCTGCCTGAACCTGCACAGACTATTTCCGGCACCTATGAAGCCCAAGCTAACAATGCCGTAGTTCCTATTCAAGGGGAAACGTTTCGGCTAACAATCGAACGTGTAGCTACGGATCGGGTGGACGTGGCGTTGGTAGCCACAGTTAATGGTCAACTTGGCGACAGCCTTGTTTACAAAAGTGCTCAGGTAGGCCAGCAGGTCATCAGAACAGATCTTCAGGGAGGATGTGTAAGCTACAGTATAAAGCTCATCTCAACCAGAGCAGTGGGTTTACTGACAATGACTTGTGAAGAAATTAATGTATTTCAGTACAAGATGGATGGCCAGCAGGGAACAGAATCACTCAAATTCAGGAAGCTATAATTTTCTATAGTCTTAGCTGCGCCAAGCCGCCGGGTTTAAATATAAAGTATTATTGTATTTGTCGGAATCTTATGTAGCAAAAGATCATATTGTACAGATATCGGTCTATACTTACATATTCGAATAGTACATAACTAAATCAAATAGGTCCTTCAGACTAATAGACTACCCCAGTCAAATAGCTGATTCAGCTGTGCTTGCTACAGGGCTGACTTGATAGCTCTGATCGCTTTCACAAAGGTGAACTGGGATGATAGCCCGCCATAGTTAAGCCCGTCGGCCGATTCGGGATATAGCGCTTCATTATAAATTGCCCCATCGGGCAACTCAAAACGAACCTGCATTGGCTTGTCCAGCATCACCCGGCCGTCGTCGTGTAGGTAGGCCGTAATGGTAATGCCATCCTGGGTTTCTGTCTTTTCCATGATGTGGTGAGAGTACTTTATAACCAGCCTGGCACAGGCTTTGTTTATAGGCTACTTTCGTCAAAACATTTCGCTCATTTACCGAGTCTATCATATTTCAGTAGTAAGCCATTATAGTTTGAAATAAACCTTTCTTCTATCAGGAAATAATCGCCGAAATCGGTGGCTTGTACATAAACCAGAATAGGTACACTCCTGGAAGATTAGCTCTATTTTTACCTTGGAAACCGCAGCTACAAATACAAACTATCCGTTTTTAAGAGGGGGTGGTGAGATGGGTGAACTTACCCGTCAGTACAATTGGGAACAGACCGCAATCGGTACACCAGACCAATGGCCTCAAAGCCTGAGAACTACCCTGAGTATTATTCTAAATTCAAAATTCCCCATGTTTTTGTTTTGGGGAGAGCAACATCTTTGTTTTTATAATGACGCCTATCGCCCAAGCCTGGGGAAGGAAGGTAAGCACCCCGATGCACTTGGTTGGCCAGGTGCCCAGGTTTGGCCAGAAACATGGCCTATTATTAAACCGTTGATAGATCAGGTACTTGCTGGTGGAGAAGCCACCTGGAGTGAGGATCAGCTTATACCGATCTACCGAAATGGGGAGCTTGACGATGTTTACTGGACATTTAGTTACAGCCCCGTTATTGACGAATCGAATCGTATTGCAGGCGTGTTTGTTACGTGCACCGAAACCACTCAAAAAGTAACGAATTTAAAGCACCTTGAAGAAAGTAATCAACAATTGACATTTGCCATTGAGGCCACTGAATTAGGCACCTGGGATCTGGACCCAATCACGAATAGATTTACCGCCAATGCCCGTTTGAAACACTGGTTTGGCCTACAACCCAACGATGAGATTGAACTGCCTTTAGCGATCAACGCAATTGCAGAAAGAGATAGACAACGGGTAGCAGAAGCAATTAACGATGCCCTGCACTATGGATCAGGGGGTCGATATGACATTGAATATACAATCGTTCATCCAGCAACTCAGCAGGAGCGGTTTATAAAGGCAAAAGGAAAAGCATGGTTCACGGAGGCTCAAAAAGCTTACCGATTTAATGGTACCTTACAGGATATAACCGAACATAAAAGAGCGGAACAAGCCTTAATCGAAAGTGAGCAAACCCTGCGCAGTCTGGTGGCCAGCGCGCCATTTCCTATTGGTGTCTATGTAGGCCGCCAAATGCGCATTCAGCTAGCCAATCAGTCGATTATCAATATATGGGGGAAGGGTAATGATGTCGTTGGGAAACTCTATTCGGAGATATTACCCGAACTAGCCGATCAGCACATCTACTCTCAGTTAGACAGTGTTTATACAACGGGTATTGCTTTCCATGCCAGGAATCAGCGCGTAGATATTCAGGTAAATGGTACATTACAGCCCTTTTACTTCAATTATAGTTTCACTCCTCTTTATGATGCAGATGGCCAGATATATGGTGTAATGAACACGGCCGCCGAAATAACAGATCTGATACTGGTCAAGCAGAGCCTGGAAAAAAGCGAACAACGCTTGCGGGGTGCCATCGAACTGGCCGAGCTGGCTACCTGGAGCCTAGATATTCAAACCGGCACGTTTCATTATTCGGACCGTTTTATGAAATGGCTCGGCTTTTCAGAAAGCACCAAGGACCTGGAAGCAGCCTATAACCCCTTACCAGACGAGTACAGACAGTCTGTTGCAGATGCTATAGCTGCTGTCATTCAGCCCGGCTCATCTGGTTTTTATGATAATGAACATCCCATCATTAACCGACTTACGGGTCAAATACGCATTATTCACGCTCAGGCACAGGTTTTCACTGATTCAGACGGAAATCCGGCTGTACTAAGTGGTACAGCACAAGACGTTACCGAGCACCGTCGAATTCAGTTAGCGCTGGAACAGCAAATCCAGCAGCGGACTGAGGAACTTGAAACCGCCAATGAAGAATTAGCGGCAACAAATGAGGAGTTAGCAGCTACCAATGAGGAGCTTACGGCCGTTAATGAAGAAGTTGCTTCTGTTAACATCGGACTTGAAGAGTCCAATCAACTGCTTACCCGCTCTAATGAAAATCTGGAGCAGTTCGCCTACATTGCCTCTCACGACTTACAGGAGCCATTACGTAAAATCCAACAATTCAGCGATTTACTAAAGTCTCGCTACATCAGTTCCCAGGGCGAAGAACTGGCTTATCTGGAACGGATGCAGTCGGCAGCCAGCCGCATGTCGATGCTGATAAAAGACTTATTGGCTTTTTCCCGCATTTCAATCCGTCACGTATCAGAGACTTCGGTATCACTAACCAGCGTTATTGATCAGGTACTGGAAAATTTATCGGTAGCCATTGAAGAAAGTAATGCTCAAATCCAGATTGGCACCTTACCCAGTGTGCAGGGTGATGCTCTGCAATTAGAGCAGCTCTTTCAGAATCTATTGTCCAATGCCCTCAAATTCAGTCGTCGCGAACCGGCAGCCGGGATTTTACCCCAGATTAACGTAATTGCCTATTATGTGATGGCTACCGACCTCCCTCCTTCGATAAAACCTACCAAGCAGGCAACAATTTACTGTCGTATTGAGGTAGTCGATAATGGTATTGGCTTTGAGGATAAATATGCAGATCGCATCTTTCAGGTATTTCAACGCCTACATGGTCGAAATGAATTTGCGGGCACAGGAGTAGGTTTAGCCATTTGCCAAAAAGTAGTCGATAACCATGGTGGAGCTATCACGGCTAGCAGCCAACCCGGCCAGGGAGCTACCTTTAGTGTGTATTTACCGCTACAATAGATTGGCGAAATTGTATAATAGACGCAATTCTGTTCGTTTCAACTAGCATGATCTATCTCATTTTGTTCACATTACGTATTTTTTAGCGCTTACAACTAATCCTTTATGCAGAAATCGTTGTTTCCCATTCTACTCGTCGATGATGACCCGCTGGTTGCAGAAGTTCTTGAGCGAGCTGCCAAAACTAATTTTCCAGAGGCATCCTTCATTCACATCACTAGTTTCGAAGACGCCAAGTTATATATTGATAACCTGGAGGGAAAAGGTCCGAAACTCGTTTTGCTGGATATAGACTTAAAAGACAAGGTAGATGGGTTAGATTTTCTGGCCTTATTACGAGCCCACCCCAAAGGTCGTTTATTACCCGTGGTCATGCTATCGGCCCGTAAAACGGCTAAGTTAGTTGAGCGTGCTTACATATTTGGCGCTTCTTCCTTTACGATTAAGCCTTTTAGTTATGCCGACTGGAAAACCTATTTGAGTAACTTACGAACCTACTGGTTTGAGACCGTTACCCTGCTTGAGGTTAGACATGAAAAGGAAAATTAACGGGCAGGAAAAGATCCGAACGCTTCATTGAGATCTGATTGAGGCAGACCGCGTCTCACGGTCTGCAAATCTTATCGTTTATAGGCGACGACAATATCCTGAAAAGTAGCGGTATTTCTTCGTCCGCACCAACTGCCAGGATAGATAAAATTTTGAGCCGATAAGCCGTAGCGCCCCAGCATAGTCTGTATGGTAAACTGGTCGAAGGCTGTACCCAAATCCGGATCTTCTAAACTAAAAACATACCGACCATCTAACTTATATTGAAAATTATAGGTGCTATTTTCAGTCTTCATAAGTCGACGCGATTGGTCATTCAATAAAAAGAAGGTCGAAAAACAGCGCCCGCCCGGCTTAAGCACCCGGCTGATTTCGGATAAATAATGGTCAACCTCCTGAACGGGCATATGCGTGAAAACCGAAGTCAGAAAAACAAAATCGAAGCTGTTATCGTCGAAAGGAAATCGGTAATTATAAGCCTGATAATTTCCCGATGGATTATAGTGGCTGTTGTAGATATCTGCCACTTGAAAATTGAAATTATCAAAGCGGGGTGTAATGTTATGTAAGCACCAATCGATTCCATGCCCGACTATATCGAACCCTTCATAACGACCAGGGGCAGTGAGATAATTGGTCAAAGGAACAGCCATCCGCCCAATACCACAACCTACATCTAATACCGATTCTTGTGGCTTTAATCCACCGATGTTAATAAAATGTCGTTTAAACTCCTGGCCTACTACTTTATAATCTCCAGCGCCAATAAAAATTCTGGAACGAGGTGGAGTCAAAACATCACGGAATCCCAGCAGTAATTCGCCGTAATCAATTGCGCTCGTGTAAGCCTGTTTCATTGGCTTTTTCAAGAATTGTGGAAGCAGTTGCGTTAACATATAGTATTAGTATAAAAAAAGTTCGATAGCAGGTTTATAGTAAAGCGGTAAAAAAGTTAAAGCCGTGTTGATAAAAGTTATGGCCGAAACTAAAAATGCCCCGATCTGATGGCGTGAAAGCAGATCGGGGCATTATCTATTTTTTTTATTGACGCCTAGACTACAAAAAAAGCCGGTGCTCGATAACTAGTTATCGAGCACCGGCTTTTTATTTCTTTTACAGCTTAATACTTAATCTTTCTGTTTCTGTGGGACAATGAGGTCTGAATGGCTTTCCAGGCTTGAGTCTTCAGTTTTTGGTGGAGCTCCTTGTCCCTGGGCACAAACGTTTGACTGCGGTCCTGACCACTGGCGGCCTTTAATTCCCAATAGTTCGAGTCCGAAGTATCAGGTATGGCTGTGTATGTATCTTGATTCATCCCCCTAATTTACGTCAATTACTGCCATAAATCACTATAAATTTGTTAATGCACCCTTTATATTACTATTTTTTATGTTTTTTCTTGTCAAATACACAGATAAAAAAGCTAAAATAGCCACGATTTCAAGTAATGCTCAGGTAATGATTATTCTGCGGCCAGACGTTGTTAACCAACTGCACTGCACTCGTTTAAAATTTCCTGATACATATTTATTGATGTTTCCTGATGTGATCCAGAATAGACAAGTTGGCTTTATTTAATATAAAAGCCCTGCCCAGCAAATAGCCAGGCGGGGACCCGTATTCCTTCTAAAGTCCTATTTATACAAAAACAGACTTATGTGTCAGATGGGAAATAGCGCCTAATTCCCTATCCTTCCCGTATAAAATTGATTTTTCGGTAGTTAACCGTTCCATTCAAGGCAAGGATAAAATTCTGGCCTTACGATGAGCCCTGCTTTTTCTGTTACCTTTTGGTTTTTGTCCGTATCAATGAATACAACTACAGTTTTCTGATAAGGTATCGAACCTGGAGAATCAGCTACACCTGTCTAACCAGACATCAATGAACGGGAAGAAACGGTTTATCTTAATGTGTTTGATAGTAATACGGAATCAAGAGCGGATTAAGACTAAACCGTAGAATTTAATAAGTACGAGTACGTAAAACTGATTTATAATTGCATAAAATGCCTGGCTGATGGCCGGGCATTTTTGTGTCAGGTCATTGCGTCGATGATTTTCGCATCGACGCGATGACCTCTACCTTTTAATGGCAATAGTGATTATCAGGCTAATAAAGCAGTTATTGTTTCCCACGAGAAAGGTAGCCAGCTTCTCCTATTACTATCAAATACTTCGGTTGCTGCTTCGCAAGGGAATAATTTATAATCGAACTTAGGATAATTGCTAACTAAGTAACCAGGGTAGTAGTAAGCTTTATGCTGAAGTCGGGCATAATTAATTTTCTGTAGCATCAGGTATTTACCTAAGCTATGCTTTCGATAGGCAGGGTGGTAAAAGTTCATAATGCCAGCAATACTTTGTGAGCCATTGTCAAAGATCCCAGCTGCAATTAACTGATTTCTATCCCGCACTTCAATCACATACGTATCAAATGCATTATATGTATCGCCATCCAGCAAGCAGCTTTCTACAGAATTGGGAGCGTCAAAATTAATGGCACTTTTATATAGCGAATAAAGCGATTCTAATTCTTCGGTAAGAACGAAAGGCTTGACCTCGACCGAAAATTTCTCATTACTCCTAAGCAATCTAAGTTGCTTTGTTCCGTAGTCAACATTTGCCAGCGTAATACGCAACCAGTGAACCGAATAGAGCGCATTATCAAATAGCACAGAGTGGCAGGTAAAAATGTCCTGCTGCATCCGAAAATACCCCATACTCAGGCACAAGTCCAGCTTAGTTCCTTTCATCTTCTGGTGCGTATGATTCAGCGGTTGCTACTAGCGTTCAAATTAAATCTATATGTATTAAGAAGGCAAAGCCCAATGCCATGTCTTTTTGACCATTCACCAAACTAAACGATATAACGGGACAAAATGCAATCTTGGTTCACAGCTCAGTCTGGATTCCAGGCCAAATGGTCGGGTGGCAAAAAAAATGACTTTTACAGGCTTACAAAATGACAATATAAGCAGTACGCTTTAATAAACTCAGCAAAATAGCCTGTGCAAGTGTAGCAACTCCATCTAGCACGACCGTCGGCTGGTCGTCGATATACACCAGTTACACGTAGGACTACGCAGCAAAAAAAATCAGTAAAAATCGCCGTCAGGAAACGGATTTATGCGCTTGATAGGCTGCTGAGCAGCCGGTTACCTTTGTTCAGAACAAATCAAGACGACATCAACTGTGAAAACGTTTCCTATTTCAGCAGCCAGTTGGCTTGCCCTGATTGCCTTACTCAACGCCTGCCAACCAAACGCCGAAGTTGGTAAAAATGGTAAAACGCTCGACGTAGCCGCTTTGGCCGACGATATTGAAGCGCGTATCAAACCCGACGTGATGGGCTACCAAATCGTCGTTTTTGCCGATGGCTCGCTGCGGGCCTCCCGTGCCGGGGGCAATGCCCGTCAGGCTGCCGACGCCCCCGAGCGTAAGATGGGTGTGGGCGACAAAATCAATGTAGCCAGCGTGAGCAAAACCGTGACGGCTGCGGCTCTATTGCACGCCCTTAACGCCAAAACCATCAGCATTGATTCGCCCATGTGGTCATACCTGCCTAAACACTGGCCACTGCACAGCAGCATCAAAACGATTACGTTTCGACAACTCCTGGCCATGCGAAGTGGCTTTCCCAAAAATGTCCTTTCTGACTATGGGTCGTTGAAGGCAGCCATGGCTGTAGGAGCTACATCGTCACGGCTGAACTTTAGTTACCAGAATATGAACTTTGCCCTCATGCGGTTCCTGATCCCGAATGTGGCTGGTGGTTATTCGATGACGCCGATGCCCGACAATGCATCAGTCCAGAAAATCAACGAAGTCGAGCAGAAGCAGGCGCAGGAATACACCGATGCCTATATGAACTACTGCCAGGTAAACGTGTTTGATAAGATTGGCATTGCCCCCAACATGGCCTGCAAACCCACTGACACGAACCCGGCTCTGTGCTACAAATGGGCTGCGCCCAACGGAAAGGGCACCGATTGGGGCGACATGAGCTTAACTAACGGTGAGCGCGGCTGGAATATGTCGGCTCTGCAAATGGCTACGTTCATGAATGCGCTTCATAATACCTACAAGATCCTACCCAAACCCGTGGCTGATGCTATGCGCCGGGACACACTTGGCTACGACAATGCTAACATTTTAACCAACACAGGACTTAAATATATCAAGAAAAACGGGGGTTACCCAGCTTCTAACAACGCTGGCGAAGTGGGAGCGTGGCTCTTTGGTTTCGAAAATGAAGTCTACGTGGCCGTATTGGTCAACTCCGATCCAAAGCCCAACACAAGCGTATGGACCGACGTGGTAGCGGCTTTCGACGAATGGTACAAGTAATAGGGTTCTGATTAGTCAGCTGTTTGCTTTAGATAGGACTTAATAACCGGCCGACTGGTCAAAACCGGAGTAGTTTCAATCGTTTCAGAGCGAAGGCGGTGCTGCACATGCTCCCCGAATCCAGTAATAACCGGCTGACTGGATGGCACCGCCTATGTACTGAAATGTTATCACCACTATGATAGGAGAATGTTGCCATGCCGGGCAGAGGCTCTCGGACCAATCGGTAACAGGAAGATAACTAGAGCAGGTAGGTTTTAGTTAACCTAATATGACTCTTACACCATCAAACAGTGGGTATGCCTGTATCAATCTAAGCCTTCAGGCGGAAAAAATCACGACGAATCGGGGTATGATCCGAAAGACGTTTACCGAGCGGGGTATTGCCTATGCGTCTGAGCTTGCCTTAAAAAACGTTCAGGATTTATTGACAGTCGTAGACTGGAATCTTAAAAACGGCATCCGGCTATTCCGTATTTCGTCGGATTTGTTTCCCTGGGCGTCAGAATACCATCTTTCTGACCTACCCGATTTTTCCGACATCCGGGAAACTCTGGAAGAAATTGGCAGTCGCCCGATCCGATTAACGACACATCCCGGTCCGTTCAATAAATTGGCCGGTGAGGGGAAAGTTCTCGACAATACCATCAAAGACCTTGAATATCAATCGGAGGTATTCGATCTGATGGGTTTAGAACCCTCGCACTGGAACAAGATAAACATTCATGTGGGAGGTTCGTATGGCGACAAAATGGCAACGATGGCCCGTTTTTCTCAGAACTTCAATTTACTCTCTCAAAATCTGCGGGCTCGGCTAACCGTTGAGAACGACGATCGCCCAAGTCTGTATACAGTTGCCGATCTGGTGCTGATTTATGAACGTACCGGAATTCCGATTGTCTTCGATTATTTTCATCACTCGCTCAACCCCGGCACGCAAACCGAAGAAGAAGCCTTCCTGACAGCCTATGCTAGCTGGGATGTACGTCCTGTATTTCACTTTTCTGATTCCCGGCAGGAGCGTGAAGATCCTAAGGCCCGACGCGAAGCGCATGCCGATTGGCTCTACTCTCCGGTTAATACGTATGGTAAAGAGGTGGATATTGTTTTCGAGTGCAAAATGAAGGAACTGGCCTTGCTTCGGCTGCGGGATGGACTTTCTTTGGGGTTGATCTAGTTATCTTGCAATTGTTTACGTCAGGTATTTTCCGCCAGAATCGTAGCCTGTAGATAGTTCAAAAAACTACTTCAGTATCTTGTCTTTAAACCAATCCGACGATTTCGAGTTCGTTCTCAACTAAGCTGACTGGTTGTCATCTATGAATAGTTGTCACATACAACCATGATCAAACATAATTGAACCCAAACGACAAATAAATTTTGAACGCTGCTACTATCAATCACTTCGTGTGCTCTTATTGACTAGCTTTAGCGTTGCCCAGAAAGCAGAACTCATTCATAATCGTCGTAAAATTGTTTTTCCACTCACCCAATTTAAGTTGGTTCATTTATAATCCTGACGCGAATGAGTTAGTGTACGTTGGCTAACATCAATAAATAAGAACTATGAAAAGACTACTATGTATCTGTTTAATGCTGTTTTTGGCAGGCGCTTGTAAGCAAGCCTCGATTATGCATACGAAACGCGTAGTCATAACGGGAATAGACGCTTCCAAAAAGCCCGGAGATGATTTTTTTTCGTACGCCAACGCTATTTGGTATGATACCGCCCGGATACCGGCCAGCCAAACAGGTGTAGGTTCTTATTCCTTCATGAATTTCCCCCAACGCATACGGTTACAGGGGATTCTGGACAGCGTTTCGGCCGGTAATCATCCGGCAGGAAGTCTCGAGCAAAAGGTGGGCGATTTTTATGCGTCAGGAATGGATACGTCCGCCATTAATAAACGCGGGTATGAACCCCTCAAACCCCTGCTCGTCCGCATCGATGCCGTGACCGATGTTCCTTCGTTATTGACGTTGGTGGCTGAAGAACAAAAAGTAAGTGATAGGTCCATTATTGGTTTTTATGTAGGCCCCGACAACAGGCAGAGTACGATCAATATCGCTCAGTTTTCTCAAACCGGCATTGGCTTGCCGGAACGGGAGTATTATTTCAAAACCGACTCGTCAACCCTTTCGATTCAAAAAGCGTACCGAAACTATCTCACTCGCCTGTTTGAATTGACCGGGACTGATGCAACCACTGCGGAGAAAAACGCAACGGTCACCTACGACATTGAAAAACAATTGGCTACCGCCCATCGAACCAATATTGAACGCAGGGACGTAAAGGCGAACTATAATAAACTGGCGGTCGCTGATCTTGCGAAAAAACAGCCTACTCTAAACTGGACTACGTTGTTAAACAACTTAGGCCTAAAGGTTGATTCAGTCAACATAGCCCAACCGGCTTATTATGACAAGTTGAATACCCTGCTAACGTCCGTTTCCATCGATGATTGGAAAGTCTATTTAAAAGCGCATGCACTGACAAACTATTCGAATTTCTTAAGCCAACCGTTTGTGGATGCGTCTTTTGCCTATGCCAAAATTCTGACCGGGCAAGCGGTTAAGAAAACCCGGGCCGAAGATATGACCCAGGCAGTCGATGGCTCTCTCGGCGATGCGTTAGCCCAGTTATACGTAAAAAAATATTTTCCGGAAGAGGCCAGGAAACGGATAGCCGTTCTGGTCGATAATCTTAAAAAAGCATTTGAAGCCCGCATCAACAGGCTGGACTGGATGAGCGATTCTACCAAGGCAAAGGCGAAAGAAAAACTGTATGCCTTCTCTCAGAAAATCGGTTATCCTGATAAATGGAGAGATTATTCGAAGGCGGATATAAAAAGAGACGCTTATTTTGAAAACCGATTGTCGACAAATAAAAACGATTACCTCTACAGCCTGGCTAAAGTAGGGCAGCAGGTCGACAGAACCGAATGGCATACGACTCCGCCGACGGTAACTGCTTACAACAATCCTCCGCTCAATGAAATTGTTTTTCCAGCCGGGATCTTACAAGCTCCTTATTTCGACGTGAATGCCGATGATGCGCTTAACTATGGCGGCATCGGAATGGTGATTGGCCACGAAATAACGCACTCGTTTGACGATCAGGGCGCGCAGTATGATAAATACGGTAACGTGACCAACTGGTGGACCAAAGCCGACTATGCAAAATTCAAAGCGAGAACCCAGCAGGTGATTGATCAATACAACAAGTTTACCGTGCTGGATTCAGTGCATGTGAAAGGGGCCTTAACCGTGGGGGAAAACACCGCCGACATTGCTGGGGTTGCCATTGCCTACGATGCCTTTAAATTGACCGAACAAGGAAAAGACACGACGAAACTGGATGGCTTTACGCCCGATCAACGTTTCTTCATCTCGATAGCCAGGATATGGCGGGTAAAAACCAGGGATGCGTATATGGGTATGTATGTAAACACGAATCCGCACTCACCGGCAAGGTGGCGTGTGAATGGCCCCCTGATGAACTTCACACCATTTTACAGAGCATTTAATGTGCAACCGGGCGATAAAATGTATAAGCCTGAAAATGAGAGAATAACCGTTTGGTAGGGTTTCGCCTTAACGAATCGAGCAACCATAAGAAGGTATTCGGTAGCCATACGATCCAATCATTAGATCTAATGATTGGATCGTATGGCTAATTTAGAGACGTATCGACCTAAACTAACGCTCAATTGATTGGCTAAACCCTATTTGGCTGTCCGTTCATATTTTAGCAGTTTACTGGCCCAGGGGATGAAATACTGGAAATTAGGTGCATCCGTATGCCCACCATTGTGCTGCCGCCAGGCCAGTTCGCCGTCCGTCAGGCCGGTTAGTACGGGTGGCATTTTTTCGGTTGTATAATCGTCGCTAACTCCTAAGTCTTTTGCTCCCAGTAGTTTGAATACTGGTCCGGCGGCTACCGTAGCCTTATAGCTGCCGGTCTGGTCGAGCCATTTGGCATCACCTTTTTCTGGTATTCCATAGCTGACAAAGGTCGGGCGTGGGGCACATAGAGCCAGTAATTCGTGCGAGTCAACCGGGAGGTCGCAACCGGTCTTCCGGCCAAAGGACGACTCTTCAGTCGCGTATTTTAAGTAATTACCAGCCATCCAGTGATAACCTCCGCTGTTGGCAAGGCTTTCAACCGCTTCACCGAAAACCCGGCGCTGTAATGTCGTACCTCCTTTTCCCGATGAACCGATTAAAACCAGACCAAAACGCTGATCGAAGGCCATGGTTACCAAAGCAGCTTTCCCATAACGCGACACGCCTTCAATGCCAACCTGTTTGGCGTTCACCTGAGGTTCGGTTTCTAAATAGTCTAAGGCGCGGGATGCTCCCCATGCCCAGGCACGCAGGGCTCCCCAATCGTCGGGTTTACGGGCCTGACCTTTGTTCACTAACCCAATGATACCCCGTGTCAGACCGGCACCGTTATCGGCCTGAATACTGCTGGTTTCCAACATACAATACCCCCAGCCTGCCGCCAGCAGTTGTTCGGTCGGTGGCGAATCGCCGTTCGGGGCGGGTGCAAAGAAATTGGGGCCGGGTAACCTTGTGATAGGCGCATAAGCCGGATACCTGTCAAAAATGGCCTTCATCTCAGGATTTTGCCTGATCATCATCTCTTTGAATGTCGTATTGATTTTTTCCATGTCAGCGAGCGAAGGCTGTGCTGGAGCTGGCAAGGTTGGGGGTAGAAACCCGAACATCATCAAGACGGGTACCGGACCTTTCACGTTCTGCGGCAGAACCAATACCATGTTGATGTTCACGCTGATCAACGGATAGTCGCTATTATCGACCCGGCCAATCAGGTGTTTGGCTACTACCGGAATGCGGCCTACCAGTTCGTTGTCCGTAACTTTTGTTATCCAGGTTACTTTGGGTACGTTTTTAGGGACCCGGCCATACATTTCCTGCTCAAAACCCTCGATCAGTTCAGGGCGACGGATCTTCCACCACTGATCGGGCGTGGTTACTTTTTTCCCATTCTTCGTGGTCAGTACATCGGGTAACTGCGGACAGGGGTCGGCCTGAGCTTCGTCGTAATTCGCGTGATTAGGCTCTGATTCATTGGGACTTGGACCGGGCCTTAATTTTTTGATGCCCAGTTGCTGCATCATGTTGGCCTGATCCTGAATAGCCGTCCAGGTTTTAAGCGGAGGGTACTTGCTGCTGTCGATGACAACCTGCTGCGCTACGCTCCTGTAAGACAAAGCTATAGACAGTGCAAACACCAGGTATTTTTGCATGATAATTAGGATTTAGGAAAGGTTTACTGGTCGGTTCGGAAGGGTGAGGCCGGTAGCCCCTCTTTATTGTACAGATTCGGGTTGACCGGGTTATCGGCCCAGGCGTAGCGCACATATTGGGGATTAGGAACTTCGTCGCTCCAGACGATTAGTTTATTGCCGTCAATTTTAGCCTTGCCCCAGACGAATTTTTTATCCGGGCCTGCAATCGAGAATTCACTTAACTCTTCGCCATCGTTGGTTATCAGGCCACCGCCCGTATTCGTAAAACTGACGACTAGTTTATTGCCGTCGACGCTTGCCGATTCATACAACGGGCCCGAAGAAATGAGATTTTCCTTATAGGCGATTTTCATAGCGGCCAGGGCCAATCGGTCGCCGACGCCTTTCTTATTATCGGGGTGAATATCGTTCCATTCGCCCAGGTCAATTGCCACAACCATAGCCGAGTTGGGCACCGACAGAGCCTTGAGTTGCGCTTCCCTCAGCCTGGCCCAGTTGCTTTCCATTGGTTGGTAATTATAATCCATAAAACCCGGAAGCTGCACATACAGAAAAGGCAATGGCCCCTGTTTCCACTGGTTTCGCCAGTCATGGATCAGAGCCACCTGTAGCCCTTCGTACTCCTGGGGTTTACCGGCATTGCTTTCCCCCTGATACCAGCAAAAGCCTTTGATGGCGTAGTTGATTTCCGGGGCTACCATCGCATTGTAGAGCGCCGTTGGCTGATTCTGGGCGTTGATGCCCCCGGCTGGACTGCCCCCGGACGGATTGCCTCCACCCGCAAAGGGACGGTAGGCAGTGCCTACCTTATACTGCCAGGTTCCTTTCAGATCAACGGTGTCGGCACCCGCAAAAACACAATATGGCTTATCAGGCACGAAGCCTCCTTTACCAGCGTTGTTAGTCACCCGTACGACAAACACATTCTTACCAGCTTTCAATAGATCAGCCGCAACATTGTACCGACGCTGCGGATACATATAAGTGGTTTTGCCGACCGATTTACCGTTAATATATAACTCATCTGCATCAACGATCCGGCCCAGAAATACCCTGGCGGGCTTACCCACCATCGAAGCGGGTATGTCGATTTCTTTCCGGTACCACACGACGCCATTGAGGTCTTTGACTCCCTGATCTTCCCAATAACCCGGTACGTTGATCGGATGCCAGCCTTTGGGTACATACGAAACGTCATACCATTTGGTGGCACCCGACAGGCCCAAATCTATAGGTGGCACAGGTCGAGTGGCCGTAGCGGGTGCTCTTCGCGTCAGGTCGGGCCTCGTCAGGTTATTGATGTAGGTCGTGTCTTTGTTCTTTTCAACGGTAGCTTTCAATGTCGAAAATTCAGCCAGTCCCTCCTCGCTCGTCCAGGCTTCGATGGGCGTACCACCTACACTGGCGTTGATGATACCAATGGGTACTTTATAGGTCGAATGAAGCTTTTTGGCAAAGAAATAAGCTACAGCCGAAAACGGCCGAACATCATCACCGACGGCCGCTTTCCATTGCCCGTTCGGAAGATCGCTTTGAGGACCTTGCAGATTTGTCAGCGTGGGCACCCAGAACTGCCGGATTTGCGGATAATTCGCTTCTGCAATTTCTTTAGCGTACGTTACGTCGTGAATATTCATTTGGTGGACCATATTGCTTTGACCACTACAAAACCAGACGTCACCAATCAGAATATCCTTTATCGTAAGCTGGCTATTACCCAAAATATCCATGCTGTAAGGGCCACCCGCTGGCATAGGAGGCAACGTAAGCAGCCATTTTCCATCGGCTGCCGTTATGGTTTTATACGTCTTCCGGTTAAAGCGTATGGTTATTTTCTCGCCCGCTTTGGCCCATCCCCAAACCTTAAGCGTAGCATCCCGTTGCAGCACCATACCATCACTGATTAATTTGGGTAAACGGAGTTGAGCCTGTACACATACACTTATTGTCAGGAGAATAATCAGGATACATAGCCCAGTTGCGGAGGCAAATCTGGCTGGCATTTGGTTATTGTTTTGCATTTTTTTTCAAGGTTGCTTCCGGCCCAAGATAGCTGTGCTCCAGACCACCAAAATCAAGTACCAGCTTTTGCAGAACGACACCGGGACTGACCATCCAGAATTTCACCGTGTGCTTTCCGGATTGAATGATTTTATGGGTACTTGATTTAATAATAATGTTCTCCGCCACCCATTTATTCCAGATGCCTTTGTCGCTGGTTTTATCCTCTTTGTTGAGGCTGATGATCTGCGGTTGTTCATCATCCACCGAAATGGCATATTGCAGACCGTTTTCATCCCTGAACAGGTTTAACGTGGGCGAGAAGTAGGCATTGATCGTAAACTCTCCCTGGTTATCCGTAACAACATCGTACTGTAAGTGGGGCGAATTACCGCCTGGTTTCTGTTCGCTGGCCGTCACCGGGAAAGGTGTCATGGCCGAACCGGTTCGGCCATGATCTGGCAGGACTTTCCAGTTGATATTGGTTGTATTGACCGCTTTGGAATACTGATCAGCCTCAATAGAAATTCCCTGCCTGGTCGTCTGAACGGGACCAGCGTTGCCCGCAACTGTTGAATCGGACGAGATATACTGTACTGCTGGCATTTTTTGCTGGTTTGGCTGTTGCCAGTACGTATAGCCGATATGAGTCTGACTCATCAGGTGATTCCACTTACCATTGTTGAGTTGATGGTATTGCCGCGTGATCAGCGAATCGTTGGTGTACAGTTCTTTTACCTTATCAGCATACAGGTTGGTTTCTTTCCGTTTGTTACTATACGCCTGCTTGTTCAGGGCTACATAATAATACATTGCATTCAGGTTAGCGCAGGCTTTGATCGGATGCAGTACCAACTGAAAATAGGCGTCTTTATAGGCAGTCGGTAATCCGTCGTTTATTTCCTCCGCTTTTTTCAGAAGAGCCCTATACGCATCAACTACTGCTTTCCATTCGCCTGTGGGCAGGCTGTAAGTGTTGGCATCGAGCAGTTCCGGTTTTCGGCGTGAATTGTATTTTCCGTATTTCGCCAGCAGAAATGCAATGTCTCTGGCGTGCTGCTTTCCGAACTGGTCAGCCGCCCAGTTTTCTGTATAGGTCGCCAACGCGTCAGCGTCGATTTCCTCAGGATTCCAGGCATAATCCAGAAAGAAGGAGATTGGAAACTCCATGGGCTTAATATCGCCCACATTCACAATCCAGATATCCCGTACTTTATATTCCCAGGCTAAGTGCATTTGCTCCCAGATTCGGGGCAGCGGATTGGTATTCAGCCATTTGTAGTTGCGTGGACCACCAACGTAATCGAAGTGATAATAAATGCCATACCCGCCTTTTCGGGGCTTTTCATCCAGTCGGGGTAGTTTTCGAAGATTACCCCAGTTGTCATCGGAAAGCAGCAGCGTCACATCGTCCGGAACACGCATACCTTTGTCATAATAATCCTGAACCTCTTTATACAATGCCCATAACTGTGGTGTTTCGGCCGCTGGTTTGCCCGTTACGTCACGAATAATTTTCCGTTGATCAGCAACAATACGTTCCAGCAGCGCCGTGGCCGTTTCCCGCGACATGGGTGCGTCGCCATCCCCCCGCATGCCAATACTTACAATCTTTTCGTTGGTAGCTCTTTTGATACCGTCGCGCCAGAACTGTTTTAGCTTTTCCTGATTGGTTTCATAATTCCATTGGCCACCGCCGACTCTCCGCCATTCGTCGTGCGCCCGCATCAGGGGTTCGTGGTGCGAGGTGCCAATGACCACCCCGTATTTGTCGGCCGCTTTTATGTTCAGTGAGTCATCCGCATAAAAAGCATTGCCCCACATAGCTGGCCAGATGTAGTTGCCTTTCAGACGAAGAATCAGTTCAAAAAACTTCTCGTAGAATTTGTGGTTGAACCCGCCAAATTTTTCTTTGGTCCAGCCGGAAAGTGCCGGGGCTTCATCGTTAATGAATAAGCCGCGATATTTTACCTTAGGCGCATCGGTCAGACTAACATCGCTCTTGATGTAAATCTCCTTTCGCTGTTGAACGGGTACGTCTGCCCACCAGTACCAGGGCGAAACGCCGAATTGTTTTGAGAGTTCGAATACGCCATATGCCGCTCCCCGTCGATCAGAACCGGCCACGATCAGGGCATCGGCTATACCCTGCGTAGGCTTGTGGATGATTTGCGTTAGCGAAGCTTCCCATTTCCCCTGGATGGCATCGGTACTGATTTTTTTCTGCGAAACCAGTCGTTTCAGAAAAGACGACTGCTGAATCGTGCCGATAGCAATCACATTTTTGCGGACCTGATCAATTGCGGTAACGATGGGTATCTTTTCCCCGGTAACTCGTTCGATGTCCTCCTGCAACGCTGTTGCCGACGTCTTTACAAGTTCTGGTTCACTGTTATCGACATAGATCACCGCGTCAGTAACAGCAAACGATGACTTGTCAGTAAGGATACTTTGCGACCGGCCAGCTATTGAAAAACAGAGGATTACAAAGCCAGTAATCAGGTTTCGTTTCATTTTGCCGTCATGTTAGGTAACTGCATTCTGTTTTCTGTTGGCGTAACAGATTGTCTGCAAGAGAGAAAATCCCGGATGCAGACAGTCTCTATTACTTGTCGGTTACACGAACCGACTCATTCATTGACAAGTGAGGGGGCTTGTTCACGGTCGAAGCTTAGAACTTCACTACGCTCTCATAGGCTTTTTTGGGCTGTCCGTTCTGATCGAATAGCAACGGATAATCTTTGCGGCCCGGAACCGGAAAATTGTCCAGCCAGGAATATTTGTCGGTCAGATTCCAGAACGTAACGCCCGTGATCTTGTCGCGGTGCTTGCGAAACACCTCGAACAGCATTTTGTAATGGTCTGCCTGTTTGTCGTTCATTTCGGGCGTAAACTCGCTTTTGTCGGTATCGCGACGGGCCCGACGCTCGTGCTCTTTCGGGTAAACAGATACGTCAACTTCCGTGAACTGCACCTTTAGGCCCAGGCTGGCAAACTTATTAATTGACTCGTCAAGCTCCTGTTTAGTAGGCTCGTAGATAGACCAGTGAGCCTGTAAACCCACTCCGTTGATGGGAACTCCTTTTTCTTTAAGCTTCTTTAGTAATTGGTAGATACGTTGCCGCTTCGATGCGTTTTCGGTATTGTAATCGTTGTAAAACAATTGCGCGGAGGGGTCGGCTTCATGGGCATACTGAAACGCCTTCTCAATATATTCCTCCCCAATGATTTCGTAAAACTTCGTCCTACGATATATGCCGGTACCCGTATCAGGAACAGCTTCGTTCACGACGTCCCAGGCATAGATTTTTCCTTTATATCGACCCATTACGTCGGTAATGTGCCGCTTCAGGCGAGCCAGCAGTACTTCCCGGCTCACGGCTTTACCTGTTGAATCGGTAAAAAACCAGCGGGGTGTCTGGTTGTGCCAGCAAAGCGTGTGGCCTCGCAGTTTGATCTTGTACAGCTGGGCAAAGTCGGCGATGGCGTCGGCATCATTCCAGTAGTAACGGTTCTCCTCCGGATGGATGGGTCCCATTTTCATCGCATTTTCGGGCGTCATGCTATTAAACTGAGCTTTAATCAGCTCGGCATCCGGACCGGGTTGCACCATACGCGGGTTGACAGCCACCCCGATGGGAAAATAGTTTTTATAGGCTTCTTTTAACGTGGGCTGAGCCGTCTGGTAACCTGGCTCCATCGTTGCTCCCGTAGCGATCAGACCACCCAGCAATACCGTTAATCCTGTTAATTTTTTCATGATTCGTTAGGGTAAAGGGCTTCTATTACTTAAACAGCAACTGTGAAAATGCAAACAAATCGTGCCGCCAAACCGGCCAGGTGTGACCGCCGGCATATTCGCTGTACTGGTATTTAACGCCCATTTCGTCAAATTTTTTCATCATGATTTGACAATTCTGATAGGCAATATCTTCTTTACCACCCATCGAAATCCAGAGTTGTTTCAGGTTATTATTGATGGAACTGGCGTTGGTTTTCATGAATTCATATTGTGGGTCAGTCAGCTTGGGGTTGTTGGCGAACCAGCCCGAACTAAACACGCCCAGATAGGAGAACATTGGCGTATTCTTTATACCCGCATAAAGCGTTTGTAAGCCCCCCATTGACAAACCTGCCAGAGCCCGGCTTTTTGCATCGGTTACTACCCGGAAATTGCTTTCGACAAACGGTATTGCGCCCTGCTTTAATTCGTTTTCAAAAGCCCGTAGTACGTTTTCATTAAAACCGGCCAGCCCAGCGTTACTTACATTTCCATCGAGCATAACGATCAGCATTGGTTTCGCTTTATTTTCGGCAATCAGGTTATCCAGAATCAGGTCCGTTTTGCCCTGCGTAGCCCATCCGGTCTGGTCTTCGCCACCGCCGTGCAAGAGATACAATACGGGGTATTTTTCGCTCGACTGATCATAGCCCGGCGGGGTGTAGACGTACATCTCACGCCAGGTGTTCGAGGCTTTTGACAGGTAGTGTTTGATTCGGATGTCGCCGTGGGGTACGTCTTTCATGGCGTAATAGCCGCCGTCTTTGTCCGGAATTTCGATGCCACTGGCCATGCGCCCCATCCCATAAAATGTTTCACTGGCCGGGTCGGCAACGGGTAAGCCATCGATCAGTAGCGAATAATAATGAAAGCCCCGACTGATCGAATCGGTCGTAATGGTCCAGAATCCCGCTGTATCTTTCACCATTTCATATTTTTTGCCCAGATCAATCTGGACCTTGTGCGCATCGGGGGCCTTTACCCGAAACACAACACGATTATCCGGCAAAATCTGGGGGTATTTGGCCGAGCGGATATTGGTAGAAGCCGGAGTGCCCAACACGGTATATCTGGTGAGAGATGAACCATCAACGGGCTTGAAAAGAAACTGGGAAAACATATAAAGCCCGTTTTTCCAGACTTTGAAATCATGCACGCCTGGCTCAACGTAGTAAATGTGCGGTACATTTTTCTCGTACAGGTAATCGTGCGTCCGCTTGCTGAACGTAAGCAAGCCGTCGTTATCCCCGCAGGAAATCCAGAGTAGTTTCAGTTTCTTTCTGGCGTCTTCGGGGTTTGGAACCAGCTCTTCGGGTCGTTTGGTATTGGGAGCCGATGAAAAGCCGCCTACCCAGGCAAATTTGTCGAGATTGCCCAATCCGAAATTCAGAGACTGTCCACCTCCCATCGACAAACCAGCAATAGCCCGATGTTCCCGATCAGTCAATGCCGGATATTTCTTTTCGATAAACGGAATCAGGTCATTGATTAGATCTTTTTCGAACGTAGCAAAAGCCTCGACTTTATCCTTGTCGAAAATATTGCCAACCGCGCGGTCATCTTTCATGGCCCGTCCGTTGGGCATTACCACAATCATGGGTTGTAGTTTACCTTCAGCATAGAGATTGTCCAGAATTACCTGTGGAGTGCCTCCTTTAAGCCATTCCTTTTCATCACCGCCGATGCCGTGCAGCAGATATAGTATTGGGTACTTTTGCTTTTTGGAATAGCCCGGCGGGGTATATACCAGGGCTTTTCGTTTGGTACCTACCGTTTTCGAATCGTATTGAACGGAGTCAAGTTTTCCCTGAGCAATGCCCGTTCGTGGTTGATCGAAGCCTTTGGGTGCTTCTTTTTCAATGGTTTGCGAATAGGCTGTTGCCCCCATCAACATGACGCCGGCAATGGCTATATACGCTCCTTTCAGGAATAAACTATTTTTCATGGTTTAGGCAAGTAGTTAGGCTAAAAATCAATCAATACACTACTAATCAACAGGTTATCATTGCTATTTTCATTACCTGAACAGCAACGGGGCAAGCTCATGCAAACTGCGACGCCAGGTCAGGAATTCGTGAGCCGTATTCTCGGAAACATACGAAACAGCATTATAGCCAGCCTCTTTTAAGGCAGAGACGGCATTCCTGACGCCATCGGGCTTTTCTTTGCTGCCGCAACTAAGGAAGATCAATTTGGCCTTCGACTTATCTTTAAGCTCGTCCGGCGAATAGACACCACCGCTGAGGAGACTGTAATACCCAAAAACATCCGGCTTATTGACGGTAATCGTGCGGGTTTCCATGCCACCCATCGACAGGCCCGCCATGGCACGATTCGACCTGTCGGCAAGGGTGCGAAAATTGGCATCAACGTAGGGGATCAATTCGTCGACGAGAACGGTTTGAAATGGTTCGATCTTAAATTCCTTTATTCTGCCCCATTTTACCTCGTTGGTCATTCCATAGGTCATCACAATCAGAAAGGGCTTGCTTTTGCCTTCAGCGATCAGGTTGTCCATAATCAGATTAGCGTGTCCCTGATTACTCCAGGCCGTTTCATCCTCTCCCCAGCCATGCTGCAGGTATAATACCGGGTATTTTTTCGATTTATCCTTCTCATAGCCCGGTGGCGTATAAACAAAAGCCCTGCGTGATGTATTAGTGCTTTTGGAAGGGAAAAGAATCTGCTGGACATTACCGTGAGGAACATCCTTCAGGGCGTAGAAGTCCTGATCGTGAGCGGGGATTTCGATACCGCTTTCCCACCGGACGGAACCGTAGAAATTTAAAGCGCCCGGATCATTGAAGGTACCTCCATCAATGGTTAGGTGGTAGTAATGGAACCCTTCGTCCATTGGCCCTTCGGTGGTGCCTGTCCAGAATCCATCAGCTCCTTTTGTGAGCTTAGTCCCTCCCCTTCCGCCCAGTCCCAGGCTCACCTTGACACTATCGGCCTGGGGAGCTTTTATACGGAACCGTGCGTAACCCTGGGAGTTTACCTGAGGATATTCCTGCCCCGGCTGATTTAATGTGGATGGTTTGAAATCCTCCAGTACCGCTGTTTGGGTTGTCTGCGAAAAACAGGCCGCACCTGTCAAAGCGACCGCGAACAGAAAAGCTATAATCTTGCGTGTCATATTAGTCATTGGTTTAGGAGAGAAAAGGTGTATGAGATGTATTAATTAAAAAGCTGCTGCAACGTATTAGCGAGATAAAGCCTGCAATTCATCCAGGTATGACCACCGGGTACGATCAGTGTATCCAGCTTCAGGTTCTTTCCTTTGAACATGGCAATATTTTGTTTGACAGGCTCATACAGAAAATCGTCGGTACCAACGCTGATGGTGAATACCGCCAGTTGCTTATTCATTTGTTCAGCATTGGGATTCCAGTCGGTAAAGTTTTTTTTAAACTCGTCGGTAGCCGTATAGGGCGCATACGAACACACATACGCAAACTTGTCGGGGTTCGTCAGGCCGATATTGAGCGTTTGCCCGCCCCCTACCGAAAAGCCCGCAACGGCCCGGTGTCGGCTATCGGCTATAACGGGGTAGTTTGTTTCCACAAACTGAACAATATCATTGACCATGTCTTTCGTAAAGTCGGACATGGGCGCAGGGCGTACATTGCCGTAGGGCATTACGATCAACATGGGTTTCGCCTTACCCTGAGCGATAAGATTATCGGCGATGAAGTTGGCCCGTCCTACTTTGGCCCAGGTTTCTTCCGTATCCGAACCGCCGTGAATCAGGTATAGTACTGGGTATTTTGTCTTACCATTGGGATTGAATCCAGGGGGTGTATAGATCAATAGGGGGCGAGTCTGGCCCAGGGTAGCGGATTTGTAATAGCGATAGCTGATTTTTCCGTGCGGTACATTTTGCAGTGAATGAATCAGCGGTTGGTCGCCCGGAACGTCGACAATGCTCCGTTTGAAGCGTTCGTTGGCAAAGATGTATGTATTGTTCGGGTCGGCGAGCTGAACACTATCGACCGAAAAGCTATACGGATAAATATCCGGTTTCACAGGGGGCACCGTAACGCTCCAGATCCCCGACGTGTCTTTGGTCATGGCTACTGGAGCCGTTAAAAATTCGCCGTTCACCGTCACCTTTTTAGCATTCCGCGAATAATATCGGAATGTAATGCTATGATCGGGATGGACATCGGGTGAACTGATGGATGGCGGACGCTGGCCAACAACCGTAAGCGTCGAACAAAGCAGGGCCAGCAGGAGACAGAGACTATGTTTCATAAGAAAGGAGCAGGCTTATTGGAAAAGTAGCGGAGCGGTTTCGGCAAGGTATTTTTTGACATTCATCCAGGTATGCCCCCCGTCGGTAATCAGGCTTTTGAAGGTCACGTTTTTCGCTTTCAGGTAGTCCATAAATTCGACGGTTCCCTTGTAGAGGAAGTCGTCACTACCCACACTCACCCACAGCAATTTCAACTGTTTATTAGTGGCTTCGGGCTTACCACCAATCTGACTGAAGCTCTTGTCCATTTCGGTAGGTGACAGATACGAACTGTAACTGCATACCCAGGCAAACTTGTCCATATTGCCAAAAGCGGCCCGTAAGGTTTGTCCGCCCCCCGCGAAAATCCACCGATGGCGCGGCTTTCCCGATTTGCAATAGCCCGGTAGTTCTTTTCAGTATAGGGTATCACGTTAGTCAGCAAATCGATCTCGAAGGCCCTGGCCCTGCTTATAGCATCGGTTCCATCGCGTACCGTCGGGTCAGCGGGTTTGGCCCCCCTTTTTGTTCGGCTACCCGGGCTGCGATATTTCCGTAAGGCATCACAATGATCATTGGCTTTGCTTTTCCTGCGGCAATCAGATTGTCGAGAATCAGGTTGGTATGACCCACTTTAAAGAAGGTTTCTTCGGTATCGGTTGTACCACTGATGAGGTAAAAAACCGGGTATTTCTTCGCCGGATTTTTATCGTATCCGGGTGGCGTATAGACAACCAGCGAGCCCGTAGTGCCTTCAGCAGACGGGTAATATTCGTAATTGATACTTCCATGCGGCACATCCTGCATGGTGTGAACCAACGGCGTATCGCCGGGAATATCCACTAAACTGGCTTTAAACCGCTCATTGGGAAAAAATGCTACATTGGCCGGGTCCATGACCGTAACGCCATCGACCTGAAAGCTGTACGGATAAATATCGGGCTTAACTGGTCCTACGGTTACGCTCCAGATACCTTGCCCATCTTTCGTCATGGGTACAGGCGTTTTCTCGAATTGCGCACTCAGCTTTACTTCTTTAGCCGACGGAGCCAGGTAACGAAACGTAACGGTTTTATCGGCGTTTACCTGGGGCGATACTACCAATGGCCCTCTCGGTGGCTGCGCGGTTGCCATACCGAAAAGGCACAGCACTGACCAAACAGCTAACATACAGACAGTTACAGATTGATTCATGATTTAGGGATTAGTTGTCAGAGAGTTTATCATGTATGCGGAAATAATCGAAGTCGGCAAACCCGCCCACAGTCTGGGTCGCGTAGTTGAACAACCCAAAGCGATACCCCATAAAATGTGGGATGGTATAAGGCATTTTCAACGGTTCGCCAATGCCTGTCCATGTTTTACCATCCAGACTGTAAAAGAAAGTTGCCGTGTCTTTACGGTCGTTGAAATTGCAGACTGCTTTCAGGTAGACTATTTTTTGGCTAAGCGGAATGCGTTGAACCTCAACAGGTTTTCCTGAACTGGCACTCACCATGACAATCGATTGCGTACCGTTGTCAATTTTCACGCCTACAAACCCGTAGTTCTTTTGCAGGAGACTCAAACCGGCCAGATCACCCTCTTTCATGTTCGATACATCAAGCCTTGTAGCTCCTGAGCATTCCGGGCCAATGGTACGTTGCGTTAACGTATTTCGAGCCAGAACAAATGATGTATCAATACGGCCCGTTTTCAGGCGCAAATGGCCTTTTCGGTCGTTAACCGACCAGAGTGTATGGTCAGGATTATGATTCCACTGCCATACCAGTGGCAATGCAGGTTCACCTTTTTTGCGGGTAAATTCGTCGGAAGCAACAAGGCCCGGAAGTAAACTTTTGTTAGCAGGCAGAGGCAGTGTTTCCGGAACTTTGCCATTAACACCTAATACCGGCCAGCCATTTTCCCAGCTGACGGGAACTATATAAGGGATGCGTCCTACGCCACCAAAGTCACGGAAAAGATAGGCATACCAGCTTCCGTCGGGCGTATCGATCAGCCCGCCCTGGGCTACACCTAAATCCTGCAACGCGATCCGGCCTTCGTAAGGACCCGTAATTTTATCGGCCCGGTGAATAACTACTGTTCGCATGCCCCCTTTAGGCCAGGTGATATTGAACAGATAGTATTTGCCATTCACCTTAAAGAGCTGTGACCCTTCGGCGGGCAGGCCGCCTGTAGTACCCGAGGGCGTACTGGCATTTTCAATGATGACCTGCTCGGTAGTGCCGGGTTTTACATCGGAGGCATCGGGCGTTAGTTCAACCAGTTTGAGTTTACCCGCTCCATAAATCATATATACCCGATCTTCATCAAAAAACAAGCTATGATCGTGATAAGCCGGTTTAAACGAATGCGCTGTCCAGGGGCCTTTTTCGATGTCTTTCGTGGTGTAGATATAGGTTTTGCCGGTTGTCTGGGCAAACGTGGTTACGTAGTATGTACCGTTGTGATAGCGTAAACTACTGGCCCATGAACCTCTTCCGTAGGCGCTTTTACCGTTGTTGAGCTGTAAGGCATCGACAGTAGCCAGTGTGTCGTAGGCATAACCAACCAGTTGCCAATTCACCAGGTCTTTCGATTTCATGATGGGCAGGCCCGGACTCAAGTGCATGGTTGTACTGCTCATGTAATACGTATTACCTACCCGGATCATGGCCATATCGGGTACATCAGCGAAAATGACCGGGTTATGAGCAGGCTGGGCGACTGATGAGAATGGCATCAGAAAAAGTCCTATTGCCAGTCGACAAAATCGAAAGAAAAGGGTTTTCATCTGGGGTAGAATCATGTGCCTGTGTCTCATTTTACCAACACCACAATCTATTCAATGTCAAGCGACCAACTAGTCTTAAAAAATTCCATCGGGACCTTGTACAGACAGGAAATACCAATACAACATCCGTTCTGCTTGTGTCTACTGAACACAATTCCACTCAGTCCTTTTTCATTTACATTTAAAAGGGATCATTTTTTATTACTTCACAAGCCTGATTTGATAAAAGCGCGGTGTCTGCTTTCCTTCTTTTGCAATAATCTTTAAATTAATTAGCTGGCTATCATCTACTTTTAACACAATTTCTTTATTCTCCATCGAAATGACCTCAGCGGGTTTATCATTGACCAGAATGATCAGATTATCTGCCTTGACAGTATCTAACGTGGAGATTTCCAGAGCTTTTGCCGACTGGTTTTTGTTCTGCAACTGATACGAAATAGAGGACCGCGTATTCCGCCAGAAATAGCCGTCTTCATCGTAGCCGGACTCGCTTTTTTCGCCTTTATACAGGTGATCGACCTCGGGTTGTTGCTCGCCACAAGAAACCTTATCAACCGTTTTCGCATCGATGGCTAATGCCTCGGCTTCCTGTTGTTTCAGCTTCGCTTTCAGGTCATCGAAGGCCGTCTGCGTAAACGTCTGAAAATACATCTGATAGCGGGCTTCATGGATCTCGTAAAAGGGTTGCAGCGTCAGCGAATCCATCCTGAATTTCAGCTGGCTAAGTGGCTTTAGATTCGACGTGTATGTAGCGGGGCTGCCAATCAGCGCATAGGCATCATTAATTGGATATAATTTGCCCTTTGTTTCGTGGCCCATGCGGCTATCATCAGCAAAAAGCCCGTCTAGATCGTTTGTTGATGTTTTGGCCGCCAGCACAATAGGGCCATGCACAAAAGCGGCCCAATTAGAACCATCGGGCAAATATTCCAGATTCGTCGACGTCGTGAAGCGTACTGTAAGCTTATCGCCCTTCTGCCATTTTCTGTTGATAGCGATATAATGTGCTGATTTACCATCAACTTTTTGGGTCTTCCCATTGACCAGAATAGCAAGATTTTCGGCCCATTTCGGATAGCGGATATTCACCGAAAAAACCTGGGGTTTAGTCAATTTTATTTCCAGTTCGGCTTCGTTTTTATAAGGAAATTCAGTCTTCTGAATGAGTTGAATCTGCCTGTCCTTCCAGTTTAGCGTCGACGGAATAAACAGATTGATAAAAAGATCGTTTGCGGAATGGCTATAGATCAACTCGCCATACTTGGAGTGATTTTCCAGGCCCGAACCTACGCAACACCACATGCTGGTTTCGGGCTGTGAATACACCCGATAGTGATTAGGTCGAATGGGCGTGAAATAAACAAATCCACCTTTTTCGGGGTGCTGAGTCGACAGAATATGGTTGTAGAGCGTCCGTTCGTAAAAATCCAGGTAGCCCGGATCGGCCTTATCCAGAAACAACGCTTTGCTCAATCGCAGCATATTAAACGAATTGCAGGTTTCGGGGCCCTGGTTCGACTTGACCATACGGCTGAAATCGGTTGTCGGGTTGAAATGCTCTCGTACACTGTTGCCACCGAATGCTACACTACGGTTCTGCGAAACGGTCTGCCAGAAAAACTGAGCGGCATCCGACCAGTCTGCCTTACCCGAAAGGGTAGCAATTTTCTCAAAGCCAATCACTTTCGGTATCTGCGTATTGGCATGAAGACCCGTCAGTTTATCTTGTTTTTCGAGCAACGGATTTAGCAGTGAGCGATGCGACAGTTTCTGCGCGGTTTCAAGGTACTTTTTGTCGTTAGTCAGGCTATATAAATCGGCAAATGTTTCGTTGATACCACCATGCTCCGTGCGAAGTACCTGCTGGACCTGATCATCGGAAAGGGGTTTGATGAGGTCGATAAACCAATCGCCCAATCTGATCAATACCTGTTTTGCCTGTTGGTTACCGGCATATTCGTACGCATCACGTAAGCCCGCGAAAAGCTTATGAATATTGTAAAGAGGCACCCACGTATTGTTTAGTCCGAAGCTGCTTCCATCAATATCTCCTTTATGAATTCGTTCCCAAAACAGTTTTCCCTGAGGAATTCCGCCCACATACCCGTTCCCGTTTTTGGCCTGGCAACGGGCCAGTTCGGAAATCATATAATCCAGCCGTTTTTTGAGTTCTGCGTGATCCGTCGCGGCATACATCATGGCCAATGCCGACAGATAATGACCGCCGATATGCCCATCTAACCCTGAGCTTTCCCAATTGCCATACCGATTGGCTTTAAGGGGTAGACCCGCATCGATCAGATAGGGCGCCAGGAGTTTATCAGGGTTCAAGGCCAGGATATAGTTGAGATCAACGTCCTGTGCATTCTTAAACGGCCCACTCGTTAGCTTCACTTCCTGTAGGGAAAATGACCGCATCTGCGCCAACCCTGAAAAGCTGACCAGGAGAAGGATTAGGATAGGTAGTACGTTCGTTTTCAACGGAAAAGCTTCGTTTTCTAATAACTGATGTGCGCTGGATTCCGGGAAGGAAATTTACTTTTTGAATACGGGGTCATCGCCCTGGTATTTTAGAAACTGGAAAGAAGCCGAGCTGGATGTTGCCTCGCCGGACGATGTAGCATACATACCGTACAGGCACCCGATAAATCCTCCTGCCACTTTGGTACTCAGGAATTTAGCATCCACTTTATCTTTCAGAAGCTGCCAGTTTCTAGTGTCGGTTGATAAGTAAAAACTATAGGTGTCGCCCTGCGATGTAATGCGTAGGCCGACTTTTTCTGATTTCGAATCCAGCTTAATTGCTGCCAGTAATTCCATATTCTTTTCTTTAGGAACGCTCTTGTAAAGCTGCAAAACATCGTTACCCTGCGACTGTGATCGGCACAGGAAATAGAAATGGCTTTCATCCTGAAAAACAACCAGTCCCGCCTTCTCCTTCTCTGATTTTGGAGTAAAAGTCAATTCTGTTTCAGCCGTACTGTAGAGATGCTGCTGACGCTTCCCGATGAAAGCCGGATTACCCATTTCCATGATGGTTTCGTGTTTCAGTTTGAGCGTCAGGCCCTGTTTCTTCGACAGCGAGAACGAGCTTCTGTCAATCGTCCGCATAAACAGAAGGGCAGGATCAAGCTCCTTATCGAAAGGTATGGTGTATGCAAAATTACCAGCTTGCGGGCGGGCGCCTTTCTGCTTTATCTCTTTGTAGCTAACTGGGTATGAATACTTTATTTCTTTGCTGTCGGGATTAATAATTGGCCATTCGTCTTTCCATTCAACGGGTGCGATAAACGTTTCGCGACCCGTATTGTAATAATCGCCTTCGTAAGGTCTGACAGCCAGGAAAATGGCATACGTTTTCCCATCGGGACCTTCCACAAACTGCGCGTGTCCCGCCGAAGTAATGGGATCTTTTCGATTGTCGGGAAGCCCCTTTTGGGTCAGAATAGGATTGTGTTCGTAGGGCACGTAAGGTCCCCAAACCTCTTTACTTCGAAACACCACTTCCGAGTGGTTGACGGATGTACCCCCTTCGGCCGCATACAGGTAATACCAGCCATTCTTTTTGAGAATATGCGGCCCTTCAATCCAGACGGGCTTTTTGGCAATATCGACCCCACCGTTGACCAATTGTTTTTCTTCGCCTGTCACCTGTAGGCTACCCGGGTCGAACTCATACATCCGGATGGTTCGGTGGCCCGAATACAACGGTTTACGGTCGGGGGCATCGCTGTTATAAAGAATATAAGCTTTGTTACTCTCTTCATCAAAAAACAGTGACGGATCAATGCCGTGCACCTGTGGAAGTTTAACGGGGTTACTCCACGGACCGGCGGGATTTTTGGCCGTAACGACGAAATTTCCATCGTGGTCAATGTCGGTACAGGTAACGTAGAACGTTCCTCTAAAATAGCTTATGGCGGGAGCAAAAAGGCCTCGTGTCATCCGCTCGCCCATAAAATCCAGTTGTTCAGGCCGGTCGATCACATTGCCGACCTGCTTCCAGTTTTTTAAATCCCGGCTATGCATGACAGGAATGCCGGGGAAGTAGGAAAAGGTCGAATTAATCAGGTAGTAATCCGGCCCGGCTTTCACGATACTTGGGTCAGGATAGAAGCCCGTCAGAATGGGATTGATCAAGGTAGTCTGAGCAAACCCTGTATGGCTCAAAACCAGAGAAAATGCCGAAAAAACAAAAGAGAAAAGATATTTTCTCATAATGATTGCAGAAAATTACGTTAGCTGATCTGGCAATATTATTCTACTTCCTGCCAGAACCAGCTGGGATAATTGATAATCAGATGATGGGTTTTCCAGGCTCGCTTACGAATCACCCTTTATACCTGACCACTGTCCAACTGGAAAAGATCAAGGACATTGGTCAGGTATAAAAAAGCTAGATAGGCGCTAATAACCAGGATTTTGCGGAAACTTGGGACCTTCAACTACCCTGTCGATTTGTGATTGCGGAATAGGTCTCAGCATATGAAAATCCTGTATGTATGGGGCTGCCTCAGGATTCCAGGCTTTCACCCGTCGTACCAGCGAACGGGTACGAACCAGATCATGCCACCGTTGCCATTCACCGAATAATTCGCGGGTACGCTCATCCAGAATAAAGTCTACGGTTACATCGGCCGCGGTAATGGCCATAGCCGTTGCAGCGGCTGCATTTTGAGCGGCCGTATTGGTTTTCCGGAAAGCGGCCCGTTGTCTGACTGTGTTCAGTAGCGCAGCCGCTTTAGTGGCATCACCTGCTTTCAGGTAGGCTTCGGCACCGGTCAGGTACACATCCGAAAAGCGATAGAGCACACAGGGCCGGGTCGATGGATCGTTGAAGTTGGCACCCCGGCTGGGGTCCATGAATTTCTTCAAAGCCGGAAAAATTCCGTTATCCCATAAGCTGGGCGGTACAACTAACCCTTTAAACGGTCTTGTACCTACGAATTGTGGGGCTCCCGCTACTTCAAAATCAGGTAACCAGACAGCGGTATCCGCTCCCACAACGGTCGTGTAACCGATTCCCCGGCTGTTATTGGCAGCTGTAGGCGTATTGGTAACAGACGTATTGGCAATATAAACCGTATAGAACGAATTTATAAACCGTGAATCAATAGTCCGATTCGTAAAGGCCTGATCCAGAAAATAGTTCTTGCCGGCATTGGCCCCTGTTTTCAACTTGTCGCTGTTGGGACGCATACGCGTATAGGGACGACCGTACTGCGAATCCCGGATCATCAGGGAGGTTCCACTATTCACGTAAGCTCCCGTAGCACTTTTGAAGGAGTTGATGCCACTATTGTTGGGATAATTCCAGTTCGTGAACCAGGGAGACAAGTTATTGGCAAATCCACCCCCTTCCGCAGCGCCGACCTTATAGTAGCCATATTTCGGGTCGAGCATGTGATCACTGACAAACATGGTTTCTTTGCCGTAATCGTTAGCCGGTACAAACGCATCGCCGTAATCCTGCCACAAATCTAGCCCGTAGGTGGATTTATTGGCAATGATGTCGGCGCAAAGGGAAGCCGCCTGCGTAAAATCAGCGGCCGTATTATTGAGCCATCCACGGGTTAAATAGGCCTTTGCCAGCAGCAACTGAGCTACGGGTTTGGTGGCGGCTTTTCCTAAGAATGGGGCTGTAGGTTGGTTGGGCAAATCAGCGGCAGCTTCAGATAAATCTTTGATAATCAACTCATAAACCTGCGCTACAGGCTGACGTGAGGCTGCCTGGGAGGGTACTGTAATAAATTCAGTACTGAGCGGTACGTCACCCCAGGTTTGTACCAGATAAAAGTACCAGAACCCCCGCAAAAACTTGGCCTGGGCCAGGTATTGCTTACGGGTAGCTTCTGGAAGGTCGATTGTTTGACCGTACTTGAGTACACCATTCAGCGTGTTGATATCCTGAAAAGCTACGCCCCAGGCCGAACCGAAATTACTTCCATTTAACCCATTATATGTATAGGGTGGAACTCCTCCGCTACTGGCTCCCTGGATGAATTCGTCGGTGCCTGCCTGCATTTCTACTGTGAAGCCTTCAGTACCCCACTGGCCACGGATATCGTTGTACACGCCGGCAATGCCGCCTAATACGCCGGATGGACTATTGAAATAGGAAGGAACAATTTGGGACTGTGGATTCTCCTGTAATATTTTTTCGCAGCCTGTGTTAAGCAAGGCAGCCAGGCCAATGATGGACCAGATATTTATTGTTTTCATGGCTCGATCAATGATTAGAATTTAAGATTTACCCCAAGCGTGAATTGCCGTACGGGCGGGTTGTTCAGGTTCACAGCGATCTGACGCTCCGGCGTACCGCGATCGCTGGCACCCTGCGGATTCAGGGTCGACTGACCACTGGCATAGCTATTGCCTTCTGGATCGACAGCCAGTTTCTGGCTAACCAATGGCGAATAAAGTATTAACGGATTGGTCGCATTGAAATAAATCCGGGCTGAATTCATCCCGATTTTTTTGATCATCGTGCTGGAAAAGGTGTAGCCCAGGTTGATACTCCTGACTTTGATGAACGAACCGTCGTAATAACCTAACGTAGAGCCGAAATAAGCGACTGCACTACCAGCATCGGGCGCCGGGAAGGCATTGGTCGGATTCGTTTCTGTCCAATAATCGGTTTTGATCTGATTTACCCGGCCCTGATTGTAGAATGCAAAACCGCCCGAACCCGTAGAGTTACCGGTTAGGTAAGGCACGATTACTTTCATCCCCATTCGGGCAAAGGTTACAATAGACAGATCAAAGTTTTTGAAGCTAAACCGGTTGGTGATGCCTCCCTCCCAGTTGGGCTGGAAATTTCCCAGAATCTGCCGATCAGCAGGATCAATCTTCCCATCTCCATTCACATCTTCCACTCGAATCTGACCGGGGAACTGAACGGGTGAGGTTTGTTTGGCCAACGTACCATTTTCTTTATCTGATGTCTGCCAGATGCCAATTTTTTTGTAGTCGAAAATGACAGAGAGGGGTTGTCCCACAAACCATCCTGCTCCTAAATTGGACAGTTCAGTTGGTGTTGTGAGCTGCGTAATTTTCTCCCGGTTAAAGAAGTACGTTATATCGGCACTCCAGTTGAAGCCTTTCGGGTTCCTGAAAATATCGACTGTCAATGCGGTCTCCAGCCCTTTTCCTTCCGTTCGTCCCAGATTTTTCAACGTCGAGCCGGCTCCATTGCTGGGAGGTAGTGGCACCGACAGCAAAATATCTTTGGTTTGCTGGTGATACCAATCGACCGAACCTGTAATGCGGTTATTCAGAAAGCCGAAGTCAATACCAAGATCCACCTGGGAGGTCGACTGCCAACCCAAACCGGTAGCGGGCAGACTGGTAACCGTGTACGCTAGCTGCTGACCGGCAGTACTCGTACCAAAATTGTAATAGCCGGCCGACAAGGCTCCCAGTGTCGCGTAAGCGCCTACGTTTCTATTTCCGGATAATCCCCAGCTACCCCGCAGTTTCAGGTTTGAGATGAAAGGGGCTCCTTTCATAAAGCCTTCCTCGATAATATTCCAGCCAGCGCCAATAGCCGGATAGTTGAAATACTGGTTACCCGGCGATAGGGTCGAAGAGCCATCCCGTCTCAGGGTCAAGGTTAACAAATAGCGATCATTGTAGCTATAATTCACACGACCCATGTAAGAAAGCAAACCGGTTTCCGAGAAGGAGTTACCAAAGTCAGAATTGGCAACTGGTGTCCCGGAAGCCAGTGAGAAATTAGACGTCTTGATGTAATCGGCTGGAACCCCCGTTATCGTAAATCGGCTACCCAGTGAATGGTTTTTCGTAATTTCATACAACCCGGTAAAGCCCAGTTTATGTTTCCCGAACGTTTTATCATAATACAACAGGTGCTGGAGGTTGATGTCCCAGTATTCCGTGTTACTTATTTCAGCATTAGACGACGACTGAACCGTGGCCGAGTTAAAATAGGTCAGTGGCCCATTATAGCCATTGTAGTTCGACTGGCTGTAATTCAACCCGGCATTCATCCGATAGCGCAAACCGGGTAAAAGGTTCACCTCTGCGTATATACTATTAAAGGTTCGCAATGACCGGGTACGGCCCAGATACGAATCGGTTTTGGTGATGATCGTTAGTGGGCTTACTCCGGCCGCATCAATGGAGCCTTCTGCCGGGAACAGGTTCACCGTACCGTCGGCATTATAAGGCGCTGCCAATGGCGTTGTACGCACCAAACCGCCTGGAATCCCACCACCACCCGGCGTATTGGTATAGGTAAGTGTATTCAATGTGTTCAAACCAATCTTAATACGCTTACCAACGCGCTGGTCGATCGTCGCCCGGATGGTATAGCGTTCAAACTTTTGGCTAGGAATAATACCTGTCTCATTAAAATATCCCAGACCCAGCGAATACTGTGTATTTTCCACTCCTCCCACCATACTTAACTGATGGTTGGTGTTGAAGCCTTGTTTGTAAAGCAAATCCTGCCAGTCGGTTGAAATACCGGCCGCTAAGGCATCTTTTTCTTTCTGCGTAAGCGGATAGGCGGTCGTGCCCGGGCTGGTGCGGTTATACTTGGTCGCATCGTCTTTAAACTGAGCATATTCCGGACCATTCATCACATTAAATTTACCCATGATGTTCGTTACACCGTGGTAGCCGTCGTAACTGAATACAGGCTTTCCGATTTTTCCCCGTTTGGTCGTGATTAGAATAACGCCCCCCGATCCCCTCGATCCGTAAATGGCTGTAGCAGAGGCATCTTTCAAAATTTCGAGGTTCGCGATATCATCCGGATTTATGTCATTGAGTCCACCATACGGTATCCCATCGACCACAACCAATGGCCCATCCAGTCCATCGCTTGAGCCAGAGCTGGTTGTTAGTGTTCGGTTACCTCTGATTCTAATCTGTCCCTGTGAACCAGGTGTTGAGCCATTACTGATAATCGAGACCCCCGCTGCCCGGCCTTTTAACTGGCTGACTAGGTTAGGTGCGGGCACTTCCCGTAGGGTTGTTTCATTAACCGAAACCACCGAACCCGTAACATCCCGTTTACGTTGGGTGCCGTACCCGACCACGACCACTTCATTGAGTGTTTTGTCATCGGCAACCAGTGTGACATTAATAACCGAGCGATTTCCTACGGTCACCTCCTGCGTAGCAAAGCCTATGAAGGAGAAAACAAGCACAGTACTGGCCTCATCCGGAATGGAAAGTTTGTAATTACCATCACCGTCTGAAGTTGTTCCGCGTGTCGTATTCTTTATTTGAATATTTACGCCGGGTAAACTTTCGCCATTTTCACCGGTGACCCGGCCAGTCAGCTGTTTGTCCACAGCGGCCTCCGTGTTGAGTTCGCTGGAAGCGTTTTGCTGAGGCTGCGTTATTGGCGAAGCGTACCTTTTAATTACAATCTGCTGACCTACAACATCATAGCTCAGATTAAGTGGCGTCAGGATATGATCCAATACCTGCGAAAGCTGTTCATTTTTTGCCTGGTAATTAACTTTTCGTTTCGATTGAATGATTTCCCGGCTGAATAAAAATTGAACGCTTGTCTGTTTTTCAATTCGCCGGATCGTCACCTCAACATCCTCATTCTGGGCTGAGATACTGACTCGTCGACTTAAAAGCTCCTGCGCTTTGCCGTCAAGGGCAAAGCCTACATTAGTTAGGGTAAGTGCAAGTAAGATTTGCAGGCTTGAAATTTTCATAATCCTGATCCAAACATTGCGATTGATGAAAAGGTAATGCATACATTTATGCGTTTTTGTTGTTTTTAGGAAGAAATGACATAAAACGTGTCCCTTCTCTACTCGAAGAGATAATGTGTATATCTGACACATTTAGGGGAATTCGAGCGATAGTGTTGGTAGCACTATCGCTTTTCTGTTAGAAAAAGGATAGTTTTTTATACCATAGATAGTAGATTGGTTAAAGGTTACAGAAACAATTAATTACACCCGCGGCTATGAATAATCACCTGGTTATCAACAACGTCAAAGGTAGATTCAATGGTTAGACAGATAAGTCTGATTTTCTCCAGAAAAGGAACATCGTTAAGTTGCCCGGTAAATGTGCATTTGGTAAGCAAGTGCCGATCATACTGAATAGGCATGTTATAGCTGGATTCCAGTTGAGCAAATACGTCCGATACTGGCGTGAATTCGAAGCTAAACTGCTGGTTGACAATGGTTGACGAAATTTCTTTCGATGGACTAAAATCCTGCTTGACGACCTTATCTGTTTTCGTTTCAAAACTGAGTTGTTCGTTTCTTGTCAGCAGAACCGTTTTGTCGGGTGAATCAATGGGAGTAACCGAAACTTTACCCGTCTTCACCTTGACATAAACCGCCGTTTCCTTGTCGAAAGAACGTACCTGGAAACTGGTTCCCAGCACTTTAGTGGTCAGATTGGTTGTGTAAACAATGAAAGGTCTGGCCGGATTTTTAGTCACTTCGAAAAACCCTTCTCCCTGTAAATACACTTCCCGAAGCGTATGCGTGTTTTGTTTATGAAAACGTAGCTGACTTCCTGTCGATAGCAATACGGAGGAGTTATCTGGCAGCAGAATGACCAGAGGCTGGCCCGTTACATTCTTTACAATTTTCCAGCCGGCATCCTGTACAGGCTGCTCTACCTGTTTGTTGAATACCGCTATCTGTTCGGGAATGGGGCTACCTATTTGCCACCAGATTATAAGAGCAACTACTGCTGCCGCAGCAGCCCATCGCCCCCAATGCCCACTAAATAAAGGTTTTATTGGGGTAGTCGCTGGCGTAAGCTGATCCAGAATTTTTTCGGTATGTTCTTTTACGAATTGGTCTGAAATTGCAGCCTGCTTTCCCTGAAGTACCAGTAAGGTAGCTACGGCCTGTTCGTAGAGGTCCCTTTTTTCGGGATACTGGGCCAGCCATTGTTGCCAGTACAACTGATCTTCCGGCCGCCTTTCACGAACCCACGTCCGAAAGGCGTCGTTTTCTAAGAAATCGTCAACACTTGAAAAATGGTCGGGCGGCAGCGTCATTGGTACTTTTCTACTATTTTTATTGATAGTATGAAGTTCCTATTCGCCTATACCCTTCTCAAAGGAAATTTTTTTGAAAAAAAATACAAATCACCGGAAATACGTGGACAAGCCATTGGCTCCGAAGCTTATTAAGTGCTTTCTGGAGAAAATTGGAGACTGATTGGCGGTTTACGTTCATTACTTCGGCGATCTCCGGTATGGATAGATTTTCGTAATAACGTAGATATAAAGCTTCCCGCTCGCGGGCTGGCAAGGCTGCCAGTTGATCCTGAATCAGTTTCGTCATATTGACCAATGACTCCTGACGAATCAATAATGTTTCTGAGTCAACATCCTCAGCGACCGACGTATCCCAGTCCAGTTCTTCGTATTTTAACCGTTTTTGAGCGCGGAGATGCTGAATGATATGGTTCCGGATTGATTTTAGTAAATAATGCTTAACTGACTCCGTTTCATTTATCTGTAATCGATTTTGCCAGAGCTGTAAAAACAATTCCTGTATGCAGTCCTCTACGATCGATTCTTCAACCATAAATTTTAGCCCATAGTGTTTCAGTACGCCATAATAGCGTTCGGCCAGTAAACCTAATGCCTGTTTATCACCTGCGCGATAGGCTTGCCATAGCGCTTGGTCCTGTGGCTGAAAAATCATGAAACTAGTGTGAGTAAGCTTACAAAAATAAAAAAATCATACAAATGTTTTGAATTGTACAATAAGTAATTCTTTTTATCTGAATAAAATTTGGGAAGGTAATCAGCAGTTACGTTAGAATACACGAATGAGTCGAGAAGCTGAATGCAGATGCATATAGCCCGAAATTAACGAGCAATAGCACTATCTGGCTTCTGAGTACGACGACAGATCACAACTTTGCCTGATAAGTACAAATACTCTGATAACCCAACCTTTTGATGTGCATATACTTATCTAGTTACTTAAAGACATTATTCACCAAAGCTGTGTTGTACTGATTTGCCCAACAATAGGCAATCGGCAACTAATAGGGCGCCATTATTTATTGGTGTAAAAATGACACTTATCTTTTAAATGTCAAAACTTCAGCTATTTTTTTGGCTACATCTAAGTTTAATTTTCATTAAAATAATCAACCTGACAAGAATTATATTCGCGACTGTAGAACCGCTTTCAATACAGGGAGCAGTTCCGAGGACTATTTTTTTTCGTATCCTTTTGGGCCGGGAAGGATTTAGCCAGGTAATAACTGATTTAGGTATTCACAGTGGCTATAGCTGGCAGAGCATTTTCGATGCTATTTCACACAAATCTCCGCACGTATGGCCAGGTATCCCCCGTTTGATTCAACCCGATTCAACTACACTTGAACACAAGGTTGTTTGAACCATTTCTTAACATTGACCATTGAGGATTTCATTCGTCCTAAACAGTATATTTAAAGCCTGTTATACATTTGTAGATGACTGATTTAGAAACAGGTGAGTGCTCTTTTACCAGAAACATATATACATCTTGCTTTTTATCGACTTAAGCGGATGGCTGTAAAACCGGCCATTTACCTGATAAGCCTGCTCATTGGGCTCTGTACCTGGGTAGAGGCCCAGCCCTATGTGGCCTGGGTGAAGCATTATGGCCCGGAGGAGGACTGGCACACCGGGAAGTCAATGCTATTTTCAGGATCGGCAGGGGTTTATGTGGTTCGGCACCAAGTTTGGTCTTAGCCGCTTCGATGGAAAGACATTCACTACGTTCACTAAAGATCGCAACGGACTCGATTTTGACGATATTCATGCTATCGCACAAGATGCCAATGGTTTGTTATGGTTAATGGGGCCTTACCATGAAGCGCGGATAGCCATATTTAACCCGTTGACGAGTAAGCCGGTTGCTTTTAAAGACATACGTTATGCCCAACAGGATACCGCTTTCGTTCATGAAGCGGTAGGTCTGTTAAGTGGTCATGATGGTACTATCTTCTTAACGAACTTTCGCTCGGCTAAACTCACCGTTTACCAACCAACTAAGGGCGTGCGTTCTGTTTCTCTACCTCAGTTTAAAACACTGGGTAGCTTTCAGTCGACGGACGAAAATACGGTCTGGTGCATTGCCGATGATCGACATATTGTTGAATTGACCCCCGACGGCCGTGTGCTGCATCAGTTTTCTCATGGGCAGGGCGATGAGATCAGCTGGCATTTCGGCCAGCGAAATGCGGGAATCGAGTTTTTCTATTCGGTTTATAACCCGGCAAAAGGTGGTAAACGATTGTTTTACAGTATCGATGAACAGGGGCAGCGGCAGCAGTGGCCATCGGCCCTGATCGATGCAATGGCTCGCTATACGGGCGCGATCTGCTATCCATTGAACCGGAATGGTCTACTATGGGATGGCATCACGCTGCGTGACTCCAACAACCGAACGCTGCTAACCATTACCGACCAGACTGCTGGCGAAACCATTGAGAATCGTAGTTTTTACCGGGATCGGAGCGGTCTGCTTTGGTTAGGGACCAGCTTTGGTGTCTACCAGGTTAAATTAACGCCAAACTACTTCCACCGTTTGTTTTATCAGCCAGGCAACAAAGGCGATCAGGTAGCGGCCATTCGGGGTATCACGGTACTGGGCGATCAGGTATTTGCCAATCAGGAAAAGTTTGGTCTCTATTCGGTTCCGTGGCAAGGGGGTGTACCTAAAAAAGCATACGGAAATCGTTTTTTTGCTTATGGTTTAGCGCAGGATCGGCAGGGAAAACTGTTTAAAGGAGATGTCAATCAGGTGGTTCACTATGACCCATCGACGGGTAGTACTACCACTATTCCCCTACCCATCGACTCGGAAGCCTGGGCACTATATCCCTGGAATTCTGACCAGTGGCTGGTGGGTACGCCAAAAGGACTTAGACTGATAAATCCCCAAAACCGACAGGCAACCCAGTTTAATCAATACAATCAATTTACGGAACTGGCGCAGGGCCATATTCTCCACATCGCTCCTGACCGGCAGGGCACCATCTGGATTTGCGCGACGACCGGATTGTATACCATAGACCCGATAAAAGGCATTACTGCCCGCTACTGGAGCGGGGGTAAAGGTCGTTTTTACCTGCCCGCCGACAATTATCAGCATTTTTATGCCGATAAGCAGGGAATTTACTGGCTGGCCACAGGAAAATGCCGGCCTGATTCGCTGGGATCGGAGGGCGCATCTGTACCGACAATTTCGACGCTCCGAGGGGTTATCCAACGACAACATCTATGCCGTCTATGCCGATGGGCGAGGGCATCTCTGGCTTAGCAGTGACTATGGCATTATGCAGTTCGATCCGATCCGGCTCACGACCCGTACCTACTTTGTGCAGGATGGTATTACCCAGAATGAGTTCAACCGGATTGCGCATGCCCAGGACAAGGCTGGTCGGATTTACTTCGGTGGTCTCAATGGAATCACAACCTTCGATCCGCAGGATTTTGCGGTCGAACCTCCACCGGCTCCACTCCCAATCCAACTGGTATCGTTCCGTCAGTTTGATCAGGCAAGTAATAAACTCATTGACAAAACGGAAGCCCCTTCACGGGCAGCACCAGTAGTACCAGCTTTAGCCAGAGCCTGGTAGTGAGTGGGTCGGGCAGTCAGAGTTTCAGTCTGGGTAGTCTGACCAATCTGCAAACGCTTAATCTAGTCACGAACCAGTTAAGTGACAGTATTCCCGCTAGTCTGGGTAATCTGACCAACCTGCAACTGCTTTATCTGCTCCAAAACCAGTTAAGTGGCAGTATCCCGGCTAGTTTGAGTGCGCTAACGAACCTAATATCACTTATTCTGAGCAACAACCAGTTGAGTGGTGATATCCCGGCTAGTCTGGGTAATATGGCCAATCTGCAATACCTTGAGCTGTTCAACAACCAGTTAAGTGGTAGTATCCCAGCTAGTCTGGGTAGTCTGACCAACCTGCTATCCCTTCGTCTGAACACGAAACAGTTGAGTGGCAGTATTCCATCTACGCTGGGTAGCCTGACCAACCTAACACTGCTTACTCTGTCTGATAACCAGTTGAGTGGGTGTTGGCCAGCTTCGCTGTCGGCCTTGTGTGGGCAAACTAATATGTTTTTCACCAACAACTCGGGCCTGCCTGGGGGAGGGAGTAATGCCGCCCTTGTTGCCTTCTGCAACACCGGGCAGGGCAGCGATGCTTTTGTGGCTACTGCCAGTGCCAGTGCCCCCACGGTGACTGTGGGCGGGGTGGTCAGTCTGAGTACTGCCGGGGGCACCAGCTATAGCTGGATAGCGCCCGCGGGAGCTCAACTCAGCAACCCGTCCACAGCGAATGTGGTCTCAGCCACACTGACCCAAGCCGGCCTACAGACCTTCACCGTAGTAGTCAGCAATGGGGGAACCTGTAGTCAGACGGCCACCGTTTCGGTGACGGCCAGCGGTGTTCAGCCCACCATTAGCGGTTTTGGGACTACGGTGAGTGTGGTCTGTGTGGGTAGCCCCGTGACCTTCACTGCCACGGTAGGCAACGTGTCGGGGAGCTATACCTACACGCTCACCAATGGCGGCAGTCCTCTAACCGGAAACAGTAGCAGTACCGCTTTCAGCCAGGGTCTGGTGGCTACCAGTTCCGGCAATCAGAGCTATTCATTGATTATTCGTAGTAATGACCTCTCGGCCAGTGCCACCACCAGCCTGATGGTGAATGCGCTACCTACCCCTAGCCTCCAGGCCAGTGGGACCCTGAGCTGTGCGATAACCAGTGTCACACTGACGGCCAGTGGAGGTTCTGTTTATACCTTCAGTGGGCCTGGACTAGTGAGTCAGAATGGCGAAAGTGGCACGGCGGTAGTGAACGCGGCTGGTACTTACTCGGTCACGGTCACCTCGGCAGGGGGCTGTTCGGCGACGGCCACTACGTTGGTCAGCAGCGACACCACGGCGGCCACGGCTACCATTCTGGCTCCGGCCAGCACCACCCTCAGTTGCACGACAACGAGTAACAGCCTGACAGCTACGGGGGGCGATACCTATCACTGGGATGACAACTCGGCCAATGCCATTCGTACGGTTACCGAATCGGGCACTTATTCGGTGACGGTTACGGCTTCCAGTGGCTGCACCGCTGTAACGAATATACTTGTAAGTGCTGACCAGAATGCTCCTCAGGTGAGCATTGCGGCATCGAGTACTGTTCTGACCTGTGCCAACCCATCGGTCACATTAACGGCCAATGGCACCGGGTCCTTCCGGTGGAACACGGGCTCGCCCGAGAGCCAGATTTCGGTGAGTTCGTCGGGCACCTACTCGGTGACCCTGACCTCGCTCAGCAGCTGTACGGCGAGCACCAGTATAATGGTTTCTGTGGATCAAACGGCTCCCTCCGTGAACATCAGTCCCAGCAGTGCCACTTTGACCTGCGCCAATCCATCGGTGACCTTAACCGCACAGGGATCGGGGGTTTTTCGCTGGAATACGGGTTCAGTTGAGTCACAAATCAATGTCACCACACCGGGGCTTTATTCGGTGACACTAACCAATGGCAATGGCTGTTCGGCCGTTGCCACCAGAACGGTAGAGAGCAGCACCAATTTGCCTGCCCCTGGACTACTGGCCAGTGCCACCTCAACAACCAATCAACCGATCTCGGTAACGGCTAGTGGCTGCTCGGGCATGCTAAACTGGTTTCCTCAGGGTGGCACAGGTCAGGCCAGTGGAGACGTCTATACGTTCAGCCAGCCCGGCAACTACACCCTCTCGGCGAGTTGCACGGTTGAGTCCTGCTCCAGTCCGCAGGCAAGTCCGTTGAGTTTGCAGATTCTGCCCGGTGGCTTTGCCATTACCAAAGTGACGATGGTCAACTGTACGCTCATCGATCAGGCCAGAGGAAGCTATCAGGTTCGGTTCACTCCCCAGTACGTGGGGCAAAATGGCAACCTGATCAGTTTCTCGGTAGTCAATGAGATGCCAGCCACGACGGCTCCGGCTCCCTACTTACTTCAATTGTACAATGACAATCCGGTAATTACGCTGGTGGCTAATCAGGCGGGTAATCCCGAAGCGCGTTTTTCCTACAACTGGCTGGCTTCCTGCCAGACGGGCAACAACCCCAACAGTCCGCCTACGACCAGCGGAATCCCCAACCAGACCATCCTGGCGGGGCAGGCCTATCAATTACAGCTGACCAATTATTTCTCCGACCCTGATGGCCAATCGCTGACCTTCTCAGCGACGGGCTTACCTGCGGGCTTGAACCTCAATGGCAGTCTAATCAGCGGCACTCCTTCTACGACGGGAGTCTTGACGGTGTCCATTACGGCACTTGACCCAGGTAGTTTGTCCGCCCAAACCAGCTTTCAGTTGACGGTCAACCCTATGCCTTCTACGCCAGCGGGCTTTACGATTGTGGGTGTCTCGACGGTGAGTTGTTCGGTCTTGAGCGCTGGTCTTCGTCGGGTAACGTTTACCCCCCAGTACGGCGGCACCGACAGTTCACCCATTAGTTTTTCGGTAGTCAACGAGATGGTGGCTACTACCAATCCGGGACCGTATAGTCTGAATTTGTACACCGACAATCCCAATATTACCCTGACGGCTAAACAGGGGGCATCAACGGCTAGCTATGTCTACAACTGGCTTTCGGTCTGCAATCCACCTGCCCGGGTCGGTTCCGGGGAAGCCCCAACAGGCTTACAGGTCAAGGTACTGGGCAATCCTGTGGAGGGTAATGCTGTGGAGGTCGAGATTCGGGGTGTTTCAGGCCAGGCTGTTCAGTTGAATCTGGTGGACATGCAGGGCAACCTCCTGCATCAGCAGCGTCTTGAGGAAGCGGCTTCGCTGGAGCGGGTGATTTTGCCCATCCGTACGGGTCAGGGGATACTCCTCTTACAGGTCCATACGGCCAAAGAACACCAACAGATGAAGCTTTTGAGGCCTTAACGTTTGAAACTGGCTCAAGTAAGCCCAGACCTATTTTGATCCGGGCTTACTGATAACCAAGCGGAGTAAGGATGTGTATATACCATTAACTTACATCGCCTACTCCTGATTTTAGAAAATTTACCTAAGTATTAATGACAAATTTCCATTTCGATAGTCTACAAAGAGAGGAGCGGCATCGAGGTACCGCCTAAAGTGCCAAGGGTCTAGTAAATCATCATAATCCAGAAGAGTATAATTGCCCAAATGTTGAGCCAGCACCTGGTCAATAGGTCAAATTCTAGCAAAATTCTATACGTGCAGATTTTACAGCTATTAAACAAGAATACCGTATAATCAATAAATAAAGTGACTTTGTTTAAGCAAGAACGTCCAAATAGCACATTGGGTACCTATACCGTTCAACAAAATCATAATGATGATTACTAAAAAGCAAGTTAGCAAGAGCGCTACCATACGTACTTCTGACCTGCTCTCTCCCATAGAAAACTGGCAGCAGGCTGCCACCAAGTTCTATAATTTGTATAAGATTTTAATGCAAACCATTGCCGTACGTGAGCAGGTAGAACGTCTTTCAACCTATAAGGGTACTCTTCCCCTTCGTCAGTATTCGTCCTGTGAGCTTGAACAGTTGCGGAAAGCGATGTTTGACGAACTCCATCAGCTAGTAAATGACATGAATGAACTGTCATGCTTTGATCAGGATATCGAACGGCTTCATTCACATACGTTAAAACTTCAACAGCAGGCTAAACGAATCCAGCGGGCTCTTGTCTTAAGCTCACTGAATGCCTCCTAGGAAAACTTCCATCGCTGTATTGTAAGCAATCTACCGCCGATTCAAAGCAGTGTATCTTTAAATCTGATAGCCTGTTCTATTTTTTGGCGATGGAGTTTTTCCTATTTATAGGCTCCAAATTGACTCCAATGGATTAGTTGCCGATACTTTTTCACTCTTAATCAATAGGTTTGCCTCACTTCTCCGTTATTTCTCTAGCGAGGCTTCCCGCTTCACCATACCAGTATGCCACTCTATACTACCTGAAGCCCGGCCGCATCTTGTTGCAGTCGGGCCTTTCTTTAGTATAAGTGAATAACAAATAGTAGTTTCGCCTTGAAAAACAAACTTTGTTCTTCGAACAAGTTTGTTTTGGTGTGGATAGAAGCGGAAAGCCCGGCTCATTTTGAAGTCGGGCTTTTTCATTGGCTATTAATCACAGAAGTGACCGCCAGAGTTATCTATTTAAGACGATATGATCTTTAGTTTGGCGTTTAACAGATCAGAGCAAATGTACTCACGACATAGGCTTTTCAGGAGATAATTAGCGCCTGTTTTATTCGAAAAAAAAATCAGTTAGTCCCATCAATGATAAACGATGAAACTCCGCCAACTAAAAAGTCGGACGATATTCTTTCTATTCAACTAATAATTAACCCTGCCAGACAATAAAACCTGACAGGGTGAACCGTACGAATGGCGTCTATCTCATTATATACAGCTCCCCATTTAAAGCTACGCTGCTGTAAAGAGATACTTGTAAAGGACTAATGAATTAATTAACCGGCAAATAAGCGTATTTATGTATTTTCTCTGGAATAAACACCGGCCTAAACTCATCACTCACCGACGAGTTTGAATCGTATTAGCGCCAGGATTATTCACCGCTGGCAGTGTAAACAAAATAACACTACACCTCAAAGCGACTCGAGCTATCCTGAACGCCAGTCATAAACATTTAGTCAAGTTGTTTTACGCCACTTACCAAATGATATATCTGTTATTAAAAGAAGCAATGACTAAATCATTAGGCTTCATTGTCCTCTTTTGTCAGCCCAGTTTTTTTTGACAACTAACTGATCTACTTCCAGTTCGCCAATTCGAAGTTTACGAATGTTAGCTCGTCCAATGCGCAATTGCCCAACGGCCAGGGCTCCGATCGCCAAGACTCCTACAGCTAAAGCACCAACAGCCAGAGCTCCGATCGCCAGTTGCCCTACCCTGGCTTGACCAATTCCACGTTTCCCAATTCGTAACGGCAATGAAAACCCTTTCTTTGACATGACCTGGTCTTATTTAGTGCTATAATAAAGATACTATCTTTTGAGTTTTGTTGTGAGGTATCGTTCTATTGACCAGAATAACGTTCATTTGTGGCCGTATCAGTCATTTTATTTAATGTATTCGCCTTTCCTTTATTCACCACGTCTGCTATTTATTGCCAGCTCACCAACTTTATTGCAAGCTGAGCTAGAAGATACTTTACAGTTAGCTCAATTACTCAATGTAGATACGCCTTCTGACTGGCCGCCAGGCGAATATGATAAAGATGCCATTCAGTTTTTTCTGGACCAACTTCTAGCCGGTGGACGGGATGCAATTGGCTGGTATAGCTGGTACGTTATTGCTTATCCAACGACAACAACACCAGCTACTTTAGTGGCTGCCGGTGGTTATTTTGGCCCACCCAGTACGGAAGGAGTACTCGAAATTGGGTATTCGGTTTCTGAGTTTTGGCGAGGCCAAGGCATAGCCACCGAAGTTATTGCTACCCTACTGAATCATGGATGGCAACAAATAGGTGTTAAACGAATCATTGCCCATACATTACCCACGAATAAAGCATCGATCGGGGCATTAATTAAAAACGGATTTTACCAAATAGACAGCGATGATCCAGAAAAATTGTGCTTCGAACGGCTTCCTATTGCCTAGCTGCCGATCACGTTTACTAAAGAATATTTAAGCTAATCTGCTGCAATAATCACTGGTGAATCGGTCGTATAAGCCATCACCCTCTGGGCATTCCTTTCCTGAAAATTACGGCTAATGCGATAGGCTCAATAAATTATACCTTTAGTCAGCAAATCAGTGAGAAAGCTGATCCAGTATTCGCTGATACTAAACTTTTATTACTTTTTGGTTGCTGGTAGTTGCTTAACGAGCACGAAGTCGAGATAAGCAAGATTAGACCCTTTGTTGTAGTGTAAGGTAAGCAGATTGGTCCCTGCTACGGGAAAGGTAACTTCACCAACGGTAGCCTGGGTCCACCGATGAAAATCCCCGGTATTCTCAGGCAGTATCAGGTCAACGGCTTTTTTATTATTCAGCCATAACGACGATTTGTTATCCTGAAAGCCATAAACAGTAATGATCTTGTAGAGGCCTGGTACTTTTATGTCAACAGTATAATTGGTCCATTCGCCATCATCCTGCCAGCCAATATATAACTGGTTTACTTTGGGATCAACTTTATTGGGATGATTGAAATCCGCAAAGTCCTTTGTAAACGAAATATCAACACCTTCATTGGCCCGAAAATGCACCAGATATTCGGGTACGCCTGGTCGCTGATGGTCGGGTTCACGATTGAGTTTCCCACTTCCATTATTAATTAGGTCGGTATCGTGATAAGCGATACCTTCTCCACCCAGATCATAGTAAGCCAGTTCAAGGCGTCCGGGTATTAGCTGCGCACCCTGTGTATATTCAGCATCTTTAAACGGCTTACCTTTATATCCTTTTGGTACCTGAGCAAAAGGAGCGGAAGTAGTCACTACCAGCATCAATACCACGCCCAGTATTGTTTTATCAAAAACGCCCCTAAAAACGCATGAGTCAATTTGCCTGATCTGCCTGTGTATGTTGTTCAAGAGGTGGTATTTCATTTGCATCAGAGACTTGATCATTCAGCCGTTTTTGAAACAAAGAGATTTCGTGTTCATTGTTACTCCGCCAAAACGCACTAAATGTCCTTTCTCCATAGCATTTTGATAGCTAAACGTTGTTTTACATGTCGATACGGGGAAACGTTAAGCTTTGTCTGTATCCACTATTCGGCGGGGCCGAATAGATTGATCACTATATGCAGCAGAGTGGAGTCGATTTTAGCATTTCCTTACGCTTTATGTAGCATGAAATGTTCCTCTATGGATTTGATCTAAACTACAAATCTAATTTTTACATATGAATCAACGCTTCTTGATGAGTCAATGACTAACTTGTAATTTTACGTCAACTTCATCATGCAACGTGCTTTGTGGAGTAGTTTAACCGCGATCCGGTAGCTCGTAGTGGGGCTACCGGGTTTTTATAATCGCGATTACTACTCATACTTTGTGTATTTCTATTGAAGGCTGGTAGAATTGAGACGGGACTGACAATTCCATTTAGAAAGGCTTATCAGTTAAAACACAGGGTTTATTTATTCGTATATTCGCCATCGCTACCGTAACAGATTTAAGATGGAACAGAATGCTTCTCAGGCTGTCTTTGTCGCCGATGATGATGAAGACGATCGTTTTTTATTACAATTAGCCTTTCAACAACATAGCCCGGAATGTCAGCTTGTTTTTGCGCAGGACGGACTCGTTCTGCTTGATGCATTGGCACAAACCGATTCGCATCCCTGTCTAATAATTCTGGACGTCAATATGCCCCGTCTCAATGGGCTGGAGGCTTTGTCCGTTTTGCGAAGTAATCCACTTTATAAAGATACACCAATTGCTATTCTAACGACATCAAGTGCAATCGATGATCGGTACCGAGCTTATGAATTAGGGGCTAATGACTTTATCTCTAAGCCCCTAAGCCTGGAAATGTTTGGCCCTATCATTCGTAAACTTCGCAAAAACTGGCACCTGGATGAATGCATTTAAGCATTACAGCGCCTGGATGGATGAAATAAATTTTGCAAAAACTTTCTAGCTATCAATAGGATCACTACTCCGTGACATTAGCGATCTTACAAAGGATTAGTAGTTAAATAAATAGTTTAATTTTTATAGTTGCTATTGATTAATTTAAAACCTGATCCGGCACAAAGCTTCACACATCAAGAAGCCAGGTACATTATCTCACAACAAGGCTTCTTCCAGTCTAAATATTAATGATCTTTTTGCATAAGTTGATGAGATAATTTATAAAAAAAATAAACACTTAGTCATTATTATCTTAACAATAAACCTTATACAATACAGCAGGAAATAAGGTATTATTCCGCGCCTAAATTTGTAAAATAGTGTTTGTTTTTATTAATAAACTACCTCACAAAAACATCGACCCAAAGCAGCCGAAAATAGTTATTCTTTTTCTAGTGATTTAATAAAATTTACAACAGAATGCTTTTAATCTGGCTGCATAAAAACTATAATTCTGGCCCTTATAATTTAGCATAAAATTAAACTTGAATATGAATATAGGTTCTAAGGTAGGGGTAGTAACCAGATATTGGTCAAAAAATATAAGTAAAATGCCAAATAATTATCACCCACCGGCCCTGCCCCTTATGTTCTTCGATCAGCTATGAGAAGGGAGTGTGAATCATCCTATTCCTTAGTACGGCGGAGCTTCTTATTCATGGGCAAGTCACTTTTTACTAGTAGCCGCACAACCGAAGCAGGTGAGATGGCTTCCTCGAATCCAAACCTTAGTTAGCCAAGGCTTTGACTCCCCATTGTAGTTGAAGATTAGATCGGCCTGATCAAAAAGAATCTATCTAGTCGGGTAAACCGAAACCACTTCCTGATTCACAGCCCGGTGTTACCAGCCTTGGGTTAGTATATCCTGATCACGTCTATACGGATAAATAAGTCCATCAGCAGCAATCGAAACAGACTGACTAGTTCCATAAATCCAATCGCCAACAAAAGGGGTTACCGTTGGATTTTGGATAGTCAGGGTCGGCATCTTTCCAGACCAGGACTCTATCCGCTTATCTAATATCAGACATAATCGACCGGCCTGGTTCTCAACGCTGGCAATTTGTCCATCAAAACTTAATGGATCTTTGAAGTTAACTGGCGAAATAAGTCGTAAACGAGACTCGCAGGAGAAAAAGCTTTCCTTCCCAAAGCCTTTTACATGATACCAACGTTCATTATTTATTTGATCTTTAGTAGGTTCAACGCTTTGCTGATTCAGCCACCACATACCTTCCGATTTGGGTCCGTCATAAACCTGCCAGAAGTTAGGTGCTATTAGGTCAATGGACCCCTGATATCCATAAATCGTTGACTCAACAGCGCTTCCAATTTCAAATAACATAACTAAACTATCAAGGTTAGGGTGAATACAATCGCGATACGGTCTTCTAATAAGCTACAAATATAACGTTCATACTTATTTTGCGGTCATAAATTCCAGCAACTTACTAGTGTTAATCCAACATAAAATTTATAGGAAGTAAATATGCGCCCATTTTCCTATGACGTAGCTTTTTTTGAATTATATTGATTAATAGTAAAATTTCCTGCTGCTTTTACCACTTACTTTAAACGGGCGTTTTATTGGATTTATCAATGTAATTTTCCGTTACCTATAGATAGATCTACTAACCAATTGGTAATTTTCAGCGAACTTTGATCAAGCAGGCAGGGCATAAATAAACCTATCTACTACTTTTTGTTACTGGCTAAGTTATATCCTAAAGCAACAGTTTCAAAAAAATAAAAAATCATAGATACCTCTTAAAAATTCCCTTCCGTTCAGCGATTAATCCGATTACTTAACTTCGCACAAACCTATCCTAATTGGACAGGTATCTAATTTTTTTCCTATGCTCTGAGCCTGGTTCCCCTTTCTTGATGAGTCGACCTTGTCTTGAGGCCAGTAATGTTTCTGGCAATGGCCTTATACACAATCTAATCCCTGCCATTTAAAGCCATTCAGGTTTTATCAAAAGACTTTTTGTTCACAATCTGGTTTAGTTATCGTACATTGTTAAATCAATTGGTCAAAACTAGTTGTTTAATTACTTCAAGCATAAAAGCAGATGTTGAGGTCACATGACTACAGTTTCTAAAATCAATGAGTTTTTAAACCGATTAAATAAATTGTATGCTATTCCGCCTAACCATCTTAGACCACCAGGCCCAATTTCGGGAATTTTCCTGCATGCTCGATAAACTTGAGGTTGGTTTTGACTTTCTTAATACGGTAGTCGCAGGTGGAGAAACTCTGGTCAAGGTATTGCTTATCGAGAATGGTAAGGAGAGTCAACTCCCTCTGGAGGTATTTGACGGTTTTCCTTGCCTGGAGCCTATACAACAATTAGAGATTGAATGGAAATATCTGTTAAGCCAACCTGTTCGCTCTATTTCTATCGTTGATCAAGACTTGATTGACTTGACCAGGAAACGGATGCATCAATGCGAGGCTAGTTTATCAAGCCAAAAACTAGTTATCAGCAGGTTCAAAGCTTTATTAGTAAGAGCTGAAGGGGGAATTCAGGATCAATCCATAAGATCCAGACTTATACTCCACTATAAATTGGAAATTGATCGCTATGAGCGGCAAATGGCTAAATCGCAGCTCTATCAGAAACAAGTTGCCAGAAGACTTGATGAACTGATCCAGTTATAATATTATGTCAATACCCCGCCCAAACAGTTTTAGCCAAATTCCTTTCCTGTCAGTGATTCATCATCTTTAATTTACTTATCGGGCAAGTCCACTTCCTATCAGTATATTTTCTGCAATTGTTCGTATCGCAAAACCGCTTCAATGACAATCTATAAAGCCAACTAATAGCTGTATGGTTAAAAGGCATTTATGTGCTATATCCTGTTTCTTCCATCGTTAATAGAAGCCATACTTATTTCCCTCCCTCTCAATTCTTCGACGATCCGATCAGAAGTTAATAAAGACGATTTGTCCTTCATTAGAGATAGTGTTCAAATAAATTCTGAGGAATAACCCCCAATATAGAGGAAAATAGGCAGCTGACTGTCTTATTAAAGGGTTCACCGGTCTTTATAAGGCGGGTAGTTTTGACAAATAAATTAGTACCGGACTAGCATTGACAAGTGGTGAGTGACCGAAACTTTATCTGCTTATACTAGTTAGTCTCTATTTTTTATTCTTTCTGATGCTCGTGGGGGTCAAACACAGGTTTTAAATCAGTACGTATATTCATAAAAGTAAGCTTAAAATGGGACAACCCTTAGCAAAATCCCGCTGGTATCGTCTGATACCCATAGCGTTCATTACTTATAGTCTTGCTTATCTCGACAGAGCAAATTTTGGATTTGGAGCGGCCAGTGGAATGGCTACTGATTTAAAGATCACGCCCTCCATGTCTTCCTTGTTGGGATCTCTTTTCTTTCTCGGTTATTTTTTCTTCCAGGTACCCGGCGCGATCTACGCGGAAAACAGAAGTGCGAAAAAGCTAATTTTCTGGTCGTTAATTCTGTGGGGTGGATTAGCCATGGCAACCGGAATAATTAGCAATGTCAATTTATTGATTGTTATTCGCTTTATGCTTGGTGTCGTCGAAAGTGCCGTCATGCCGGCCATGCTGCTTTTTTTAAGCCGGTGGTTTACAAAAGCTGAACGTTCCCAGGCCAATACGTTTTTAATTCTTGGCAATCCGGCAACTATACTTTGGATGTCAGTTCTATCGGGTTATTTAATCAAAGCGGTTGGTTGGCGATGGATGTTTATTCTGGAAGGGCTTCCAGCCATAGTCTGGGCATTCTTCTGGTGGCGGTTAGTCGATGATAAGCCAAAAGATGCTACCTGGTTAACCGAATCTGAAAAGTTGGCTGTAGAAGAGCAGTTACAGCAAGAGCAGCAAGGAATTAAACCTGTTAAAAACTATGCAGAAGCGTTTAAATCCCGAATTGTTATTCTGTTGAGTCTGCAATATGCCTTGTGGAGTATTGGTGTCTATGGATTTGTTATGTGGCTTCCATCCATTATCAATGCTGCCCCAAACATGAACATTGTAAAAACCGGCTGGCTGTCATCAGTACCCTACGTGCTGGCCATAATCGGTATGTTAAGTGCCTCCTATTTTTCCGACAAAACCCTGAACAGAAAGATATTTGTCTGGCCGTTTTTATTATTAGGTGCCATTGCCTTCTATGGCTCATATTTAATTGGCGTAAATCACTTCTGGATATCCTTCGTACTCCTGATCATTGCCGGCGGTGCGATGTATGCGCCCTATGGACCGTTTTTTGCAATTATTCCAGATGTTTTACCCAAAAACGTGGCGGGTGGTGCTATGGCCCTGATCAACAGTTTAGGTGCTTTAGGGTCATTTGTTGGCTCTTATATTGTTGGCTATTTAAACGGAACAACCGGTGGGTTCGGCGCTTCCTATATTTTTATGGCTGGCTCTCTCTTCTTATCAGCAATAATCACATTGGTTGCCGTAAAACCGGCCGGTTCCACTTATAAACCCCAACCGGAAAAGTTGACCCTTCAATAACAGGTTTTTAGTGGGAAGCCGTGGCACAGCTTCCCACTAAAATGACCTGAGATTCTACACATTGATATGCTATAGAATTCTGGAGTCTTTCCCAATCGGGCGAAATCGCACATCTTGTGCGATTTCGCACAGTTTTTATATAGCAATTTCAAGCAATACCCTCATATACAATCACTTATAGATGGCATAGTGTTTGGCATACCTGGTAGGTAACTACACTAGCCAAACATGGACCGCGAATTAGCACCCGAACTTGTTGCCCGAACCCGCCGAAAAAGTTGGCTGATTGGCGCCGTCGTGTTTATCACGTTGGCGGGTGGCATCGTCTGGTTTCAAAAGATCCTGAAAACATCCGTTGAAGCCAGCAAAATCCGAACGGCCATTGCCCAAATCGGTTACGTTGAAAATACCCTGAGCGCTACGGGTGAGATTATTCCAGCTTACGAACAAATCATAACCAGCCCCATTCGCGCCAGCATCCGGCGGGTATTGCTCACACCCGGCACCCGTGTTCGGCCCAACCAGCCCATTCTTGAGCTTGATAAATCACTGACCCAGATTGAGTACGAAAAAATTGCAGATCAGCTTGCGCTCAAAAAAAATAGCATTGAACAACTGCGACTGAAACTCAACAAGGAACTCTACGATGCCGATGTCGATGATCAGATCAAATCACTGACGATCAATAAACTCAAGGCCGAGCTTGGCGATGCCAAACGCCTGCTGAAAGTTGGTGGTCAAACACCCGAAGACGTAACCCGCGCCGAAAACCTTCTGCAAATTGCCCAATTAGAAAAAAAACAACTGGAGAACGATCTGGCCTACAACCGTCAGTCGATGAGCGCCAGCCTGAAAGAGTCTGAATTACAGGCACAAATTGAAGCGACTAATCTTAAGGTACTCGATCATAAACTTAAGCAGGCCGACATACTCACCGACCGGGCAGGTGTGCTGACCTGGGTAAATGAACACATTGGTTCGGCCGTAAACGAGGGCGAAATGCTCGCAAGATTGGCTGATCTGGGCAGTTTTCGCGTAGAAGGTTCCTGCTCCGATATTTATGCCGAACAGGTAAAAGTAGGCCTTCCAGTAATCGTAAAAATCAATGAAACCTCCCTTCGCGGACAGATTACTCAGGTAAAACCGTCTGTCCAGAATGGTGTGGTGCAGTTTGCAGTAGATCTGGACGATAACCACCATACCTCACTGCGTCCCAATCAGAAAGTCGAGGTATTTATCGTCACAAACCGGGTTGCTCAGTCTGTGCGGGTAGCCAATGGGCCTGCCTTTAAGGGTAAACGGAAGCAGTTTGTGTATGTTATGACCAGCCCGACTGTGGCTACCCGACGGGAAGTACAGTTGGGACTGTCAAACTTCGACTGGGTAGAGATCAAGAGTGGATTGCAGGCTGGCGACCGGGTTATTCTGACGGATTTGAGTGAGTATGAACACCTCGAACAACTCACTATTGACCCTAACAAGCCCTGACGATGAGCGCACTTTTTACTGAAACGGACAAATTGATACGCTCGCTGACAAAATGGGGTTTAGGACTATTATGGCCTCTTATGAGCCATCTGGCCGTGGCACAAACCCAGAAGCTTACGCTCGATGAAGTAGTGCAACTAGCCCGCGAACAGTCGATAGCGGGCAAACAGGCGTCTACCTTGCAGAAAACCAATTACTGGAAATACCGCTCATTTCTGGCTGATTTTAAACCGCAGTTGAGTCTCGATGGCTCGTTACCGAGCTTTACACGCTCGTTTGTTCAGGTCACACAACCCGATGGAACCATTGCGTTTCAGCCCGTTTCGAATAATAACTCAGTGTTGAACCTCTCGCTGAGTCAGAATATTCCACTAACAGGTGGCTCAATCTTTATACAACAACAACTCCAGCGATTCGATAACTTCCTGAATAGCAGCACACTTTATAACGGAATTCCTTTCGCAATCGGCCTGACTCAGCCGCTGTTTCGATTCAACCAGATGAAATGGGACCGCCGGACCGAACCGCTACGCTACGCTGAAAGTAACCAGCAATACATCGAGGCTCTCGAACAGGTTGCCCTTGATGCCACAGGTCTGTATTTTGACTTACTGGTCTCGCAGGTGAATCTTCAGATTGCCGAAACAAACCGCGCCAATAACGATACCCTCTTCAAAATAGCCGAACATAAGCTGGAGCTGGGGAAAATCTCACAAAATGATCTGCTTCAGTTGCAGCTAAGCGTTCTGAATGCAAAAAAAGATCTGGCATCGGCGCGCCAAACAGCCGAAGTCGCGTCATTGAAACTGCGATCATATCTGAACTCTAGAAACGAAGGTAGCGGGCAACCGCAACGATTCGAATTAGTCGTGCCGACACAGCTGACCGATTTTTCGGTCGACATCAACCAGGCCCTGGCTGAAGCATTTGCCAATCGCTCCGCATCTATCGCCTTTCGTCGTCAGGTTCTCGAAGCCGATCGCGATCTGGACAAAGCACGTAAAGAAAACGGTCTAAATGCTACCTTAAATGCTGCTTTTGGCTTGTCGAATCGAGGCAATCGGCCTGGCGATGTATACGTACGCCCACAGGATCGGGAGTTTGTTGAAATACAGTTTACGCTTCCCATTATGACGTGGGGACGAGCCCAGGCCCGAACCGAAACGGCCCGCGCCAACCAGCAACTTACGGCTCAAACGGTCGAACAATCGAAACGAACATTTGAGCAGCAGATTTATACACAGGTAACCCTGCTGGAAATGCTTCGACAGCAGGTTAAACTAACTGCCGAGGCTGATCAAATTGCCCAAAGCCGTTATCAGATCGCCCAGGATCGCTTTAAACTCAGCAACCTGAGTGTAACCGATCTCGGGATTGCCACACAGGACAAAGATCGCGCCCGTCGCGACGCGATTCTGGCCTTACGCGATTACTGGCAGGCATTTTATACGCTTCGCTTATTGACGTTATATGATTTTGAAACAAACCAGAAAATAAAATGAAGAATGGATTCGATCGAATGAATAATTGAACAAGACCATCCGCCATCCATTCGGCAATCACCATTATCCATTTCCCAACGCCATGATTACTCTCAAAAACATCGAAAAAGTTTACCGGACCAGCAGCATCGAGACGCTGGCGCTGACGAACATCAACCTCGACATTCGGGCTGGTGAGTTTATTTCCATCATGGGGCCGAGTGGCTGCGGCAAGTCGACTCTCATGAATCTGATGGGCCTGTTAGATGCACCCAGCCAGGGTAGCGTTGAAATTGGGGGTCAGACTGTAACGCATTATCGCGACAAAGAACTGGCTCAGCTCAGGAACCAGAAACTTGGCTTTATTTTCCAGAGTTTCCACCTGATCAACGACTTATCGGTACTCGATAATGTCGAGATCCCGTTGCTCTACCGGAAAGGCGATGCGACAGGCGCGTCACGTCGGGAACTGGCCCGCCAGGCACTTGAACGTGTGGGGTTGAGTAACCGGATAAAGCACTTTCCGAACCAGTTGTCAGGCGGGCAGAAACAGCGGGTAGCGATTGCCCGTGCGATTGTCGGTCGTCCTGATATTATTCTGGCCGATGAACCAACCGGAAACCTCGACAGCGGGATGGGGAACGAAATCATGGCCATTCTCCAGCAACTCAATACCGACGGGAGCACGATTATTATGGTAACGCACGATGAGTCGATGGCTAAAAAGACGCATCGGCTTGTGCGACTGTTCGACGGATCGATGGTGGGAGACTCCAGCATAGGACAAGGAGCTCTGAGCATGGAGACCGGTCTTGGACGTGTCTTCCCATCGGAAGAAAAATCAACTTTATAGGCTTACGAATCACAACGGGTATCCGCGTTCCATACCCCTCCTACTCTTTGCGCCATGTTAATCAACTACATAAAAATCGCCTGGAAGGTCCTGCTACGGCATCCGTTCTATACCTTCATCACGCTCTTTGGCATTAGCCTTACCTTAACGGTGCTGATGGTGCTAACTTCCTTTCTCGACCATCTGATTGGAAGTCACTATCCGGAAACGAAACGGGATCGGTCGCTCTATATCATGCAGATGCTCCAGACCGATTCGAGCAGAAGTTCGAGAAGTATGGGCCCTATGAGTTTCAAATTTCTGACAGACTATGCTAAATCGCTGAAAACGCCGGAACGGGTAACGCTCTGCACGTTCATCAACAGTTCGAACGCCTATGTAGGCTCCCAGAAAATAAAGCTTAATACCAAATTTACGGATGCCGATTTCTGGCAGGTAACTGACTTTGAGTTTCTGGAGGGGAAACCCTATAATGAACAAAATATTGCCAATAGCGACTATGTAGCGGTAATTACCGACGATTTCAAAAACCACTATTTTGGTAATACGACAGAATCGGTCATTGGTAAGGATGTCGAAATTGAGAACATTCATTATAAGGTAATTGGTGTGGTAAAAGGTAGCCCTGTTACCCGGCCGTTTACATATGCGGATGTTTATTTCCCGTATACGACTCCCAAAAGTAATTATCAGCGATCTGGATTTCGGGGCGGTTATGTAGCGATATTATTAGCCAAAAATAAATCTGACCTGAAAGCGATTCAGGATGAATTTCAAAATCATATAAACCGAATTCCATTACCGGGCAATCAGGATGGGTTTAAGTACTCGGTACTGGAGGTAAAAAGTGATCCATATCTGGAAAATTTCATTGGCACCCTTTTAGACGGAGGGCCCGGCCTGAGGACCATATTTTTTGGCGTCATTGGCTTTATTATGTTCATGCTCATGGGTTTACCGGCCATCAATCTGGTAAATATAAACGTCAGCCGAATTATGGAAAGGGCATCAGAAATAGGTATACGAAAAGCATTTGGTGCTCCCGTAAAAGCGCTTGTGTGGCAGTTTATTGTCGAAAACATTTTCATCACCTTCATTGGTGGCGCCATTGCTCTCGTGCTCACGTTTATTATCATCCAGCTCATCAACAACAGTGGATGGATCGCTTATGCCGATCTAACGATCAACATTAACGTATTTATTATCAGCATACTGGTCTGTCTCATATTCGGTCTTTTATCGGGCGTGCTACCGGCCTTACGAATGTCAAAACTTAACATTGCCGAAGCACTTAAAGCTTAATGAATGAAAGAGTGAAATGCCGGCGCAAGATTTTCACCTGCTAATCACGCATTCTCTCTTTCGCTCATTCACTCTTTCACGAATTCGCTCTTTCATTTACTCTTTATACCATGATCCGTCATCTTTTCAAATTAATCTGGAACAAGAAGAAAACCCATGCTCTATTGATGATAGAGATCTGGGCTTCATTTATGGTCCTCTTTGGGCTCGCTTCGCTGATTGTCTATAACGTTGGGAATTACACACAACCTTTAGGTTTTGAGTACAAAAACGTTTGGGCAATCAGTCTGAAAAGTAATCAGGACACTACCGATGTCGAGCAGAAAATTCAACGAGCCCTGCAGCAGTTAAAGACATACGCCGATGTAGAATCAGCTACCAGAATGAGCAGTAATTTTCCATTTTCAGCAAACTCAATGAACAATGGGGTAGAGTACAACAAAAAAAAGATAATGGCTGATTTTTACGTAACTGACGATAATTTCGCCAAAACACTCGATATTCCCATGGCGACTGGGAAGTGGTACAGAAATGCTGACAGCATCGGTAAATACACGCCCGTTATCATCAATCAAAAGGCGAAAGAAGGCTTGTTCGGTGATGAAAACCCAATGGGAAAGATCATTGGCGAACGCTTTAAGGTAGTGGGCACGGTTAATACCTTTAAGGCGAAAGGCGAATTTATGGCCGATAAACCCGCCATATTTGAACTACTAAATGCCAAAAGTCCCTGGAACGATTTGCTGCTTATTCGGGTAAAACCGGGAACAGATGCAGTGTTTGAAGCCAAAATAGTAAAGAATATCACGTCGATGTTGACAGGATGGAGTGTAGAAGTCGATCACCTGGCCGATTCCCGAAAAAACCAGCATAATCTTACACTCGTTCCTGTAATAATTTTTCTGATCGTGTGTAGCTTTCTGCTGATCAATGTTGCACTTGGCCTATTTGGCGTTCTTAATTTGAGCATTGCTAAACGACGGAGCGAAATAGGATTGCGCCGGGCATTGGGGGCTACCGAAAAAGGCATTTCGACACAGTTTATTGGTGAAATTTGGGTGCTGGCCACCTTTGGAATGCTGGTTGGTTTGTTATTTGCCGCTCAATTTCCACTCCTGAACGTATTTGACTTACACGCAAATGTCTATATAACAGCCATTGTCGTTTCGATCATAGTCATCTATCTGATCGTTACGCTCTGTGCCTTATTCCCGAGTCGGCAGGCTGCAACCATTCAACCAGCCGTAGCGCTTCATGAAGAATGAGCAGGGAGTGAATGCTGTAAATCCCAAAAACCTCAAAACCATCATTTTACAGTATCCCTTGTCCATTCGCCAGTAGACCAGCATGCTCCTCATCATCGACGACGATATTGCCATCCAGACGTCTCTTTCACTCCTGTTCAGGAAAGAAGGGTTCAAGGTACGTACGGCCGACGGGCCCTTTGATACCTTCGAGATTTTGCAGGAGGAAACGCCGGAAGTCATTCTGTTGGATATGAATTTCTCCGTCGATACCTCCGGTGATGATGGCTTACGCTTACTACGTCGGATTCGGGAGCGCCTGCCGGATGTGCCAGTCATTCTGATAACGGGCTGGGGCAGCATCGATCTTGCCGTGGAAGGCATGAAAGCTGGAGCCAAAGACTTCATTACCAAGCCCTGGCAGAATGATTACTTGGTTCAGTCGGTCAGAACGGCCCTAAACCTGGCCCAGTCAGATCCAGTCTCACCCGATCGTCGGGAGCTTGATCAGCAATTTTCATTTGATAACATCGTTGGCGAAGATCCAACCCTGTTAACTATTCTGAAAACCGTTGGACGCGTGGCACCTACCGATGCTCCGGTACTCATTACGGGCGAGAGTGGTACGGGCAAAGAACTCATTGCAGAAGCCATTCACCAGAATAGTCGACGAAAACGACAGCCATTTGTCAAAGTCAATCTGGGTGGTATCTCATCGACACTATTTGAAAGCGAACTATTCGGGCATATTCGTGGAGCCTTCACCGATGCCCGAACCGACCGCGTAGGGCGATTTGAACTGGCCAACAAAGGCAGTATTTTTCTGGACGAAATCGGTGATCTCGACCCGGCCAGTCAGGTAAAATTACTACGTGTATTGCAGGATCGAACATTCGAGCCGCTGGGCAGCAGCAAAAGCCGAACGGTTGATGTGCGGGTAATCTGCGCGACAAACCGAAACCTGGAAGATATGGTCGCTAAAGGGTTATTCCGGGAAGATTTGCTCTATCGGATCAACCTCATCACGGTACGACTACCTTCCCTATGCGAACGTCCAAAAGACATTGCCAGGCTGGCGACTTTTTTTGTCAATAACCTGAAAACACTCTACGGACGGCCCAATCTGCACATCGGCAAAGAAGCGATGAACTGGCTCAAAACGCTGTCGTTACCCGGCAATATCCGCCAGTTGAAAAATGTCGTAGAGCGAACGGTACTACTGGCCCATAACGACAAATTAACGATCGCCGACTTCGAACAAAACCTCACTGTGAGTCCCAAACTCCAGGCTACCCGCTCCCTGCCCGAAGTAGGAACCATGACGCTCGAAGAGATGGAATACCAGATGATTCAACAGGCCATGGCCTTTCATAACAATCGGGTTGCCAAAGTTGCCAGAGCGCTGGGCATCACTCGTTTTGCGCTCTACCGCCGATTAGAGAAATTTGGCATTCCCTATACAACTGAGGAATGAACTTACGCCTGCGTACGCGTTACCTGATTTACATTATTACGGTTCATCTCGCGCTGGTCGCTTTAATCGGCTGGGTATTGAGAGAACAAAAAGCATTGTTTATTGCCTCAGAGGTTCTGATTCTGATTTCGGTATACGTAGCCATTCGTATTTATCGGGCCTTTCAGCAGCCGTCGGAATTCATTGCGTCAGGAATTGAAGCGATTCGGGATAAAGACTTTACCGTCAAATTCGTACCGACTGGCAATTACGAAGTCGATGAGTTGATTACGGTTTATAACTTGATGATCGACCAGCTTCGGCAAGAGCGTACCCGGCAGGTTGAGCAGCAGTTCTTCCTTAACAAATTGATTGAAGCCGCTCCAATTGCCATACTGATCTTTGATTTCGACGATCGGATCGCATCCGTTAATCCCAAGGCTTGCCAACTTCTGGGGATGCAAGCGGACGAAATGCTCATGAAACGGTTGGCGGAGCTGGGTTACTCCTTGCTGGCTCACATGGCCGATCTGGCCGACGGCGAGTCGCGGGTGATGAAGCCCAACGGGATTGAAACCTACAAAGTACTACGGTCCAATTTCATCGATCGGGGCTTTCGCCGATCGTTTCTGATCATTGAAGAGTTAACGCCTGAGATTCTGGCTTCTGAAAAGAAAGCATACAGCAAAGTAATTCGGATGATGGCACACGAGGTCAATAACTCCATTGGGGCCGTAAACTCCATTCTGAGCGTGACTGAATCTGAACTACCCGACTCTGAGCTAAAGCGAGCCGTTCGGGTAGCGATCGACCGCAACGACCGGCTTAATCGCTTCATGCGTCGCTTTGCCGACGTTGTGCGGCTACCTCAGCCGAACCTGTCTCCCAGCGATATGGCTGAGTTAACCCGTAACGTTGTGCGGCTTATGCAACCACAGGCCGAAGCCGGTAATGTAGCACTAACCATCACGGCTCCCGATACTCCGGTTATGCACCCCGTCGATTTAGGGCAACTGGAGCAGGTACTGGTCAACATTGTCAAAAATGCGATTGAGGCTTGTGAGCCAGGCAATCGTGTAGAGGTGCTGATTACACCCAGTCACCTGATCATTCGTGATAACGGTGCTCCTATTCCGGAGGAGGTAGTGGCTAATTTATTCAACCCTTTTTATAGTACCCGCCCCAACGGACAGGGAATCGGTCTGACCCTAACTCGGGAGATTTTACTGAATCACGGCTTTTCGTTTTCACTACAAACTGAGCCAGACGGCTGGACCGTTTTCGCCATTTCCTGGGCTAGAACAATGGGTTGACGGGGTATGCGTGCCAGGTTTAGCAATTACTCGCCCTAATTCTTTTTGGATTCGTCCGGCTTTTCGGAAGCCGAATTAGCTTTGGCAAATGCGGCAACGGCCTGCTCATCAATGCCGCCAACAACATCTAGTTTTGGCATCGTTTTTTTCAGGGTAGCCAGTCCCTGCGCAGTTACTTTTGTTTGCCAGAGGTAAACCGTTTTGAGACTTTTCAAGTTTGTCAGCTCCGCCAGACCAGCGTCCGTCACTGCCGTACCATACAGGTTCAGGTATTCGAGATTGGCCAGCCCTTTGAGTTGTTTCAGGCCAGCGTCTGTTATTTTTGTCTGCTCCAGATGTAGTTTTTGCAGGTTTTTCAATTTGGATAGCTGCGCTAATGTCGCATCAGATATGTCGGTCTCACCCAGTTTCAACCAAACAATCTGGTTACTGAGTTTGGGCAACAAAGCCGCTTGTGCATCATTGTAGGTTCGTGCATTAACTGCGCTAACTTCCAGTTGATTCTGTTCTTTCGAGAGCGGTAAGACCAGTAAACCGGTTTTCTTCAGTTCCTCAATTACTTTAGGGTCAGCGGCCGGAACTTTCATTGTCAGCACGGGCGATTCGGGCGCAGGGCCCATTGCAGCAATTCCACTGCCTGAGGAAGCATTGGTCGAACCACTACCACCCAGCGATGCCAATACGGGCTTGATGGCGTCGTTTACGGCTAACTCCGACACTTTTTTATCAAAAGAAGCCCCCTGATCGATCCACCAGGTTAATAAGGCAATCTGCCCTTCACTAAGCTGCGATTTCCCCTTTGGCGGCATGTGGTGATCATCTTCCTCGGGCAGTAAGCAAACTTTCACCATTTCACTGGTACTACTTTTACCTGCGACGAAAACAGGGCCATCTTCGTAGCCTTTCTTTATCATTTCGGGCGAATCCAGCCGAAGGCCAGCCTTTGACTTATCGGCATTATGGCATTGAACGCAACGCGTCTGAAGAATAGGATTGATAATCTGTTTATACACCATTGCCTGATTAACGTCGGTAATCGGCTCCGCTTTAAATTCTTTCTGTTTCGACGGTAAGCCAGCCAGTGTTCTCAGGGGGCCGGGTGCATACTGAGTCAGGAAATCGGAACCGTGGGTTAGATTTCCGCCCTGATGACCAGCCGCCAGTAACAGCAGCAGCGATACGCCAAGCGCAGGCAGGTACATCAATTGCGCAAAGGGGATCACCCGGCCCAGATTCTCCGATTTTACAGCCCAGGCAATCCAGGCAAACGCTGCTACGCCAATTCCCTCCCATTTATGATTATTGAGTGTTTCCGTATCATAGCCTCCGCCCAGCGAAAGCATATAACCAAACACGCACGCCATCGTTGCACTTACCGCCGACCAGAATAAAATCAGTGTAATTGTATGCGGACTAACCGAATTACGCCGGGTCAGGCGGTCAATTTCGAGCAAGCCCGCAATGAGCAAAAATCCAATCGGCAGGTGGACAATCAGTGGGTGAAAATGGCCAAAAAACAATACCCAGTCGGAGGGCTGAGTAGCATTCGCCTGCAAAAAAATCAGTTTATTCATAGTCAGCACTCGATTCAGGAAACCCGTTCTAATTTTATAGGATAGGTTTTCTTGGAACTCCATTGCGCTACATAGATGCTATCATCTTCATCTACCAGCACATCATGCGGATGCAGAAACGCCGAAACACCACGTTCTTTGCGCTGTTCACCAAGTTTGCCATTCTGATAGACTGGCTCAGATCCGCCGGGGGTCGAAATTACCCGGTCGTTTTTATCCAGAATGGTAATATAACCCGAATCAGGGTAACTATCGGATGTGCTCCTGAAAACAGCGCCATAGATGTTTTCGCCATGAATAACCGGTCGGCAAATGTATGACCCAGGCAGCGCTATGGTCGACACGTATTTGCCATCGAGCGTAAAACGCTTGAGCGCATTCCGTCGGCGGTCGGTAATGAGTAGTGTAGGGCTGCTGGTACGCCGGTCAACGACAATACCGTGGCAGCAATCGAACGTATCATTCGCTTCGCCTTTACCACCCCAATACCGGATAAGTTTACCGGCTTTGTCATACTGCATGACGTAGTTCAGGCCATACCCATCGACTACATAAATATCGCCATTAGCGGGATTTATAGCGGTTTCGGTCGGTTTAAATTGCGTCGGATAAGCATATGAGCCTGTTTCTTTCGGGTAGTCCAGCTTCATCAGTTCGCGCCCTTTCAGATCAGTCTTAATGACCTGATGCCGGTCAGTATCGCTGATCAGCAGGTATTGGTCATTGCCTTCTCCACCCAGCGTTAAGCCATGACCACCGGGGTAGTCGTGACCCCAGGTTTCGAGTAACTTACCTGACTTATCATAAACCAGAATATTGTTTTTGGTCTCGTTGGTCAGTAAAATGATTCGTCCCTTAGCGTCCTGTACCATTTCGTGGCAATCATTAACGGGATTTTTTCCCGCGTCCAATACGCCCCAGCCTGGCACTACCCGATAACGAAATCCATTATGCCCTAAAACAGTTGTTTCGGCGCTATAACGATTGGTTTTTGCCGAAAGAATCGTTGGTACGGAGGTACTTGCCGCTGCTACGAGCGATGCCTGCCGAATAAATGACCGACGCGAAAACGAAGAAGCCATGGTGTATGTACTATTTACAGAAAAAGGAAGTTGGCCCTAAACTTTACTGTTACCAGGCTAAGGGGTTAAGCTACCTAATCTATTATTGAACGAATCAGTAGGTATGCACGCTTCCTGAAAGCATTCAAACGGCAGACGCCTGATTCTTGCTTGTCGAAGAATCAGGCGTCTGCTATTTAAGTTAATTCGTTCAGTTTTTTTCCTGACCGTCCTTACTTCCATCATTTCCACCTTTGCCTCTGCCCATACGGCCGCGCATCGATTCAAACTTAGTGAATTGATCGGGTGTCAAAATACTTTGCAGTTTACTCTTAAAATCGTCGGCATTAGCCTTCAAAGCCTCTGCTTTTGTTTTGTTGTCATCAGAACTTTTCTGAATCGCATCCACTTTCTCAGCGCGGGCCAAGGTTATATCATAAATTTTTTTAGAAGTAGCCTCGTCCAGCCCTAGTTGCTGCGTCATCCGGTCCGTCATTTTCCGGGCACGTGTAGTCGGGTCTCCAGCCTGATACTCCTTCATGGCCCGACCTCTACCTCTTTGGGCTGAAGCAGGAGCATCAGGCGTAGTCGTTTGCTGAGCCAACAGCGGCAAGGAGAGCATCGAAAGCATCAGTCCACTAAATGCAATTTTCTTAAACATGGTACGTGATCGTTTTATTCGAACCTAAGACGACCTGCAACAGCCTATGGTTTAAGCCATCGCCAGAATTTAATTGCATCTTAACCAGGTTTATCGAAGAGAGCTACTCAGTCGTATAGTGTAAATCGGTAATCAATGCCGCGATTCGTTCCAGACTCTGAGCGTCGACTTCGCTAAAGTCATTTAATTCATCACTATCGACATCCAATACCATACGAACTGTTCCGGCCCGATCAAACACGGGCACGACAACCTCCGACTTCGACGCCGAACTACAGGCAATATGTCCGGGAAACTGCTCAACGTCGGGCACCAGAATTGTTTCTCGCCGGGTATAGGCCGCTCCGCAAACGCCCTTGTCGAACGCGATGCGTGTGCAGGCAATAGGCCCCTGAAACGGCCCAAGTACTAACTGATTCTCTTTTTTGATATAAAAGCCAACCCAAAAGAAACCAAAGGCTTCTTTCAGCGCAGCCGAAATATTGGCCAGATTAGCTATTAGATCCGGTTCGCCATCAAGAAGTGCGGCAATTTGTGGAATCAGACTATCATAAACCAGCCGACGATCGGTGGTCTGGGGGAGAAATAAAGATTCTGCCATTTTGTGAATCTGCTTTTGACTGCAGCATCTCAATGACAAAAAACAAAACGGAGTTAGTTCCGTGTAAAAAACTGAATGAGAACGATACTTAGGGTCGTAAACAGTGTACTGGCCCCAACCCGAATCAGCGTAGGAATCAATAAGGCCAGACTGCTGGCTTCAATAAAAAACAAGGCCGAGTGATGAATCAATGCCAGTATAAATACATACCGAAAAAACACGCCGACTCCCAGTTCCTTCAAGGAAAACTCAATCCGTGATTCCATACCCGGCACATCGATTTGTGTTCGTACGACCAACGGCCTGAAATAGGCCATGAGCACCGTAGCGGCTGCGTGCATACCGAGCGTATTGTAGAACGTATCGACAATAATTCCGGTCACAAACCCAATGAGCAGCAGCCAGGTAAGGCTGGTTTCGTTGGGCAATAACAGAATGCAGGCGATGTAAACGAAACAGAACGCGTAATCAAAGAGCACCAAATTCCGCACCAGCAGGATCTGCAATACCAGATACAGCAAAAATAAAAACGCAGTAGACAGAATTTCGCGTAAAGTCATCTTGTAGTAGGCGGTGGGCAGTCGATAGTCGGCAATCAGCCAGTTTCTCACTGCCAAATGCCCATTACTTACTGCTTACTATTTCTCTGTTTCAACTTGTTTTTCTAACTGCTCCTGCTCTGCCTGCAGGCGATTTTCGACGACATACACAAAGGCCAGACTACCAAAATTGGTGGCCAGATTAAGTGTAATATCATGAAAGACCCGATTAGGCTGGATGCCCATTGTTCGGACATACCCGACCAGGATACCCGGAGGAAACGTAGAGTTACGCTCCGAGGTAACGACCGAATCACCTTTATGAACCGTCTTGGTCAGCGAAATGTCATTCAGCTTGATCAGGCTCGGGTCTACGCCATCCCACCTCGCCGTCCCAATTTCGTCGGCTTTTGTTAAAGCCGAAGACACCAGAAACCCAGAATGTAAGATCGACGTAACGACCGAAAAATGTCGATTACAGACTTTTACCTTGCCGACTATACCCGTTGGCGAAATCACGCCCATACCCGGCCGGATTCCATCATCAGTACCTTTATCGATCGTGATGTAGTTGTTAGCGAACTGGGTTGTATTGTCGATCACCTTGGCAACAGTGTACTTGAACCGGTCGGCAAAAGCCGAGTCGGCCAGATACTCTCTTGGAGACGCGGGCTTACTTTGCAGTAATTGCGTTAACTGAGTATTGAGCCGTTGGTTCTCCATGGCCAGGTCAGCATTAACCTGCCGCAGACGAGCATATTCATTGGCCGCGTTGGACCACGCCAACACCTGAGCCGCATACCGGTTCGATGTGTTGAAATAGGTCACGCTCCAGTAATTGCTTGTGTTAATGATAAAATAGAAGCAGAATACTTCCAGCAACACAAACAAGATGAAGTTTCGGCTTCGAATAAAAAAGTCGACTAACTCTCCCATAAAGTGGGGAACATCTTAACAATGTAGCCTGGACGCTGTCGGGTAGCCAAAGGCCAGGTTGTAGAGACAAAATACCAGCTACAATCCAGCTTTCGGTTATCCGGACTAAAGCCCAGGCTACATTCCAAAAACTTAACTAATCAGAACAGATCTGTACATGTCCAGATTCTTAATCACCTCGCCCGTACCTTTTACAACAGCTTTGAGCGGATCATCGGCCACGTGAATGGGCAGCTTGGTTTTTGCGCCCAGCCGCTTGTCGAGACCATGCAGCAGGGCACCGCCCCCCGTCAGGTGAATACCGTTCGTGTAAATGTCGGCAGAAAGTTCCGGTGGCGAAATTTCCAGCGCCTTCATCGTAGCCTCTTCAATCTTTGAAATTGATTTGTCGAGAGCGTAGGCAATTTCGCTGTAGGTAACCTTAATTTCTTTCGGAATACCGGTCATTAAGTCACGACCCCGGATTTCGTAATCAGCGGGCGGGTTGTCGAGTTCGGGCAATGCCGAGCCAACTTCCATTTTGATTTGTTCAGCCGAGCGTTCGCCAATGAGCAGGTTGTGTTCCCGACGCATGTAATCGACAATATCGCGGGTGAAAACGTCTCCGGCAATCCGGATCGACTGTTCGCAGACAATTCCTGATAAAGCAATTACGGCAATTTCGGTAGTACCACCTCCAATATCGACAATCATGGTACCATTCGGCTGTGTAATATCGATACCGATGCCAATTGCGGCTGCAATTGGTTCGTGCACCATGTAAACTTCCTTCGCCCCGGCATGTTCGGCAGAGTCTTTAACAGCGCGCTTTTCCACTTCGGTAATCCCCGATGGTATACAAATAACCATCCGATGCGAAGGTGAAAACAGTTTGCTACCGGTATCTATCATCTTGATCATGCCCCGAATCATCAGTTCGGCGGCAGTAAAGTCGGCAATTACGCCGTCTTTCAACGGGCGAATCGTCTTAATATTTTCATTGGTCTTTTCGTGCATTTGCATGGCCTTATGGCCAATGGCCAGCACTTTTCCGCTGGCTTTGTCCATTGCAATAATCGAAGGCTCATCCACCACAATCCGATCCTTGTGAATAATCAAGGTATTCGCCGTGCCCAGGTCAATCGCAATGTCGCTGGTTAAAAAATTGAAAAGTCCCATTCCTGGTTAGCTGTTGTTCCTTTTTACAAGTACCGTTTTTAAAAGGTTTGCAAAAATATGGATTATTCAAGAGAAACAACGATGCTATGTAAATACAGTATTGCTTTTTTTATATGACAATCAGAACAGTTAGCAATTTTCGACCCTTCGTTTGCACCAATTAATCAAGATTGACTATCAAACCTGTGTTGCTCCTACCCATTACAAACTCCCTTACAGAAGACTGCCAACTGTTTTCGTAACTTTGCATCATTATGGGAATTCGCTCAGTCGTAAGTAAGCCACTGGCTAAATGGGTCGTAGAGAGGCAGCAGTCGTGGATGTATCAACCCGCCGAAGCTCAGCAACATTGGTTGCAGGAGTTGGTTAAAGGTGGTCGCAACACGGTGTTTGGCCGTATTCACCACTTTCGGGATATACAAACGGTTGACGATTTTCGGCAAGCGGTTCCCGTACGCGATTACGAAGATCTCAAACCTTACATTGATCAGATCCTGGCTGGTACACCTGATGTGCTCTGGAAAGGTCAACCCCTGTACCTGGCCAAAACCTCAGGTACGACCTCGGGTACAAAATACATCCCGATTACGAAGGATTCCATTCCGAACCACATCAACTCAGCCCGTGATGCGCTTCTGAATTACATCTACGAAACGGGAAACAGTGCTTTTCTCGACAAAAAACTCATTTTCCTGTCGGGTAGCCCCGAACTGGCTCAGAAAGCGGGTATCAATATCGGACGGTTGTCTGGCATAGCCAATCACCATGTTCCGGCTTATCTACGCTCGAACCAGCTACCCAGCTACGAAACCAATGTTATCGACGATTGGGAAACCAAGCTGGAGCGGATCATCGACGAAACGTTAACGCAGCCAATGTCGTTGATCTCGGGCATTCCGCCCTGGGTACAGATGTATTTCGACCGGATTCAGGACCGAACTGGAAAGTTGATTAAAGATGTCTTCCCTGATTTTTCGGTGTTTGTCTACGGTGGCGTTAATTTTGAACCATACCGCGCTAAATTGTTTGATAGCATCGGCAAGCGGATCGATTCGATCGAAACCTATCCGGCATCGGAAGGCTTTATCGCTTTTCAGGATACGCAGACTGAAGAAGGCTTGTTGATGCTACTCGATAGCGGGATCTTCTTCGAGTTCATTGCCGCCGACGAATACTTTACTGAAAACCCACGCCGACTAACGATTGATGAGGTCGAACTAGGCAAAAATTACGCTGTCATCATCAACAACAACGCCGGGCTGTGGGGCTATTCTCTGGGCGATACGGTTAAATTTGTTTCACGGGAGCCTTACCGATTACTCGTAACCGGCCGTATCAAGCACTTTATTTCGGCCTTTGGCGAACATGTTATTGGCGAAGAAGTTGAAAAAGCCTTACAGTATGCGATGCAGCTTCACCCCGAAACAGAGGTCGTAGAGTTTACGGTTGCACCAATGGTTAGCCCGAAAGAAGGCCTGCCCTATCACGAATGGTTAATTGAATTTGCTACTCCCCCCAACGATCCGGCAATCTTTGCCCGCGACATCGACAACCGATTAATCGGATTAAACGTATATTACGACGACCTCATCACGGGCTCGATCCTGCAACCGCTCAAGCTAACCAGCCTGCCGCGCGGGGCATTTCAGCGCTACATGAAGTCGCAGGGAAAACTGGGTGGCCAAAATAAAGTACCCCGTTTAGCTAATGACCGGAAAATTGCGGAGGGGTTAGAAGGAATAATGTCCAATGCCTAATGAATAATGGGTAATGAAAATAACAGGAATCGACATTGGCGACTATCGCCAGTTTAAAAATATAAAGTTTGATTTTACGTATCCGGCCGACCACCCAACCAAAGCAGGGCAGCCGTTGGATAAGGTATGCTTTATTGGGCAGAGCGGTACAGGGAAAACGACGTTGCTAAATGTAATTTGGGATTTCTTTCAGGTTGTCTTAGATAGTTATCAACGGGTATCTCTTAAAAATACTTTAGTAAACAATGAATCATATTCCACTTTTGAAGAAACAAAAATTTACTCAATTTATAATGAGAAGAGAATTATTTTAAACTACACCGATCTTAAAAACAAATTCGACTACACTTATCAAGATCTAGATGGTAAATCTAGATACGGACAATTAGGATACGATTGGCTTAATGGACTCGGCATTTATGATTCTTTAAAAAATCAGGAACAGGCGAAAAAACTTTGTCTTTTTATTAAGGATTCCATTGCCCGAGAAGCCGATGCATTCCTGTTTGACCAGAAAGAACAACCACAATCTTTTTCAGATTTCGTAAAGACCGACACACAAATTGAAAAAGAAAAAATAGCACACGTCGAACGTATCAATGCGGCTGGCTCTAAAAAAGTGGTTTCATTAGGAGATATGCAATCATTATCTACCTGGCAATATTTACTTAGAGAAATCAATCAGTACGACGAAGATACTGTACAGCAGATCACGAAAATTATTCAAAGTACACCCAAAAACAAAGTAACTGAAGATCTTCAAAAATGGATTGCTGCTGATCCGCGTATTGATCTAGCCGAAAAATGCTTAAACCCACTTTTGAAAAAATTTTTCCTAGAAGTCAATATTGGCGCGAAGGGTAATTCTCCAATCGCACTTTGTAAAAGTAATAAGCAGGATATTGCAATTCCTAGCTCTAATCTCAGCACTGGTACACGCCAACTTCTGGCTACTGCTATCCCAATTTATAAATTCGATACAGAAGATACAGTTATACTCTTTGATGAACCGGAACGTTCTTTATTTCCTGACATTCAACGCGGGCTCATTGGCTATTATACATCACTTGCTCCTACAGCACAGTTTTTCTTCGCTACTCACTCGCCCATTATCGCATCTGCTTTTGAGCCATGCGAACGGTTCATTCTGTATTTTGACGAGAATGGCGAAGTGAAGTTCCATAACGGTATTGCGCCAGAAGGCGACGACCCAAATGATATTTTGCGACAGGATTTTGCTATGGCCGACTTGATGTTACAGAAAGGATTGGAAGCTTACGAAAAGTACCGCCAGCTTGCTATGCAGATTCGGGCAGAAACTGATGAGGAAAAGAAAAATCAACTTATTATCGAGCGGCTAGAGCTAGGAAATCGATACAATTTTGCTGGTCAATATGCGCAGAGTAAATAAACCCGACGATTCGACAGTTTTGATGAGTGATTTGACCTACAAAGTTGATGGCAATAACAAAAGTTTAGCAAATGCTCTTTGTGATGAACAACATAATATTTGTGCCTATACAGAAACGTATCTAGGCCGTTCTGACAAAAAGGATATTGAACATTTCAACCCTACTCTAAAAAACACTTCTGGGGACAGCTATCAAAATTGGTTTTTAGTTAAAGCGCAGTGGAACGGCGAAAAAGCATCAAAATGGAATGACTATCAACCTATTCTGCACCCAACAGACAAGCAATTTGAAAAACGGATCATTTATTTTGAAGGTGAATATATTGCGGCTTCGTCTGAAGACCAGGAAGCACTTAATTTAATTAGCCTATTAAAATTAGACGACCCTGATCTAGCAATCGAACGTCGCTGCTATTTAGAAAACCTTAAAGAGAACCTTGACTTATATGGAAAACCTGCCCAGCAATATGTAGATTATTTATTGACGACAAGGCCCAGTTTGGTCTATTATATCCGCGCTATTGAAGAAGAATTACAGGTAAAAGTCAATTTTGACTTGGTGAAAACTAAATGACTGATATAAAAAAACGCCATATCGCCATCCTTGGCTCGACGGGCTCCATCGGAACGCAGGCCGTTGATGTGGTCAAGAGCCATCCCGACCAGTTTCAGGTCGAAGTGCTGACGACCAACAACAATGCGGACTTACTCATTGAGCAGGCCATCGATCTGAAACCTAACGTTGTCGTGATCTGCAACGAGACCAAGTACGATCAGGTATTTGGCGCGCTCGATCCGCTAGGCATTAAGGTATATGCAGGGGCCAAAGCGATAGCGTCGGTCGTGCAGATGGACACGATTGACATGGTACTGACCGCTATGGTTGGCTATGCGGGTTTACTGCCGACTATTAAAGCGATTGAAGCCGGAAAATCCATCGCACTGGCCAATAAAGAAACCCTTGTCGTTGCGGGCGAGCTTATTACCCGACTGGCAGCCCAAAAGGGCGTCAATATCTATCCGGTTGATTCTGAACATTCAGCGATTTTCCAGTGTCTGGTTGGTGAGTTTCACAACCCGATTGAGAAAATTATCCTGACCGCATCGGGAGGTCCCTTCCGGGGGAAATCGCGGGAATTTCTATCGACAGTTACGAAAGCGCAGGCGCTTAAACACCCCAACTGGACCATGGGCGCCAAGATCACGATCGACTCGGCTACGCTCATGAACAAAGGGCTGGAAGTAATCGAAGCGAAATGGCTTTTCGGCCTGACGCCCGCCCAGATCGACGTAATCGTGCATCCACAGAGCATTATTCACTCGCTGGTTCAGTTTGAAGACGGGAGTCTGAAAGCCCAGATGGGACTGCCCGATATGCGACTGCCGATTCAGTTCGCCCTGGGGTATCCGAATCGATTACCGTCCAATTTTCCTCGTTTCAATTTTCTGGACTATCCATCCCTAACCTTTGAAAAGCCGGACCTGGAAACATTTAGAAACCTCCAACTCGCTTTCGAAGCTCTCGATCGGGGTGGCAATGCCCCTTGTATCATCAACGCAGCCAATGAAGTAGCCGTAGACGCGTTTCTTCACGATCAGATTGGTTTTCTGGAAATTTCGGAGATAATTGAATTATGTTTAGCGAAATCGACCTTCATTCAGAATCCGACTTATGACGATTACGTCAACTCGGACGACGAAGCCCGCCGATTAGCTTCAGAACGAATTAAAAGTTTTGTTTAGCTGTTTGTATTATATGACCTGAACATATCGTTTTTACGATCACGACCTATTGAATTTAACTGACCAATCCTGTAAATTACTCCTTTGGCATTGGCCCAGTTGATCCTCAATCGTTAAATAATCTTAAATTTGATCTTATCATTCTTTTGAATACATGGAAATTTTAGTGATGGCCGGACAGCTCATTCTGGGTCTGTCCATCTTGGTGGGGTTACATGAGTTAGGTCACCTGCTGGCCGCAAAAGCTTTTGGCATGCGGGTAGAGCAATATTTCATTGGCTTTCCTCCTAAAATCTGGAGTATCAAACGGGGTGAAACCGAATATGGTGTCGGAGCAATTCCGCTCGGCGGCTTCGTAAAAATCTCGGGGATGATCGACGAATCGCTCGATACGGCCCATACCAATACTGAACCACAACCTTACGAGTTTAGAGCCAAACCAGCCTGGCAACGACTCATCGTTATGCTTGGCGGTATTATCGTAAACGTTATTGTTGGCATCCTGATTTTCGTGATCCTGACCTACAAAAACGGGAATACGTACCTGGCGGCCAAAGATGCGAAATACGGCATTGTTGCCTATGATCTGGCCAAGGGCATTGGCTTGCAAACAGGCGACAAGATTGTTAAAGTCAACGGCAAGCCGATCACCGATTTCAATGAAATTCGTAGCTCTGATGTGTTCCTTGGCAATAACAGCTCCTATACAGTTGAACGAAACGGCAAGCTGGAAGACATTTATATCCCCAATAATTTTGTGGATAAGCTGGCCGACAAGAAATCCGCCGGTCAGTTTGTTGAAGCTATTGAGCCTTTTAAAGTTGGCGAATTAGTACCTGGTCAACCAGCGACCAAAGCAGGTTTGAAGAAAGGTGATTTCATTACAAGTGCCAATGGCAAGCCAATCCGGTTTTATCATGAGTTCACCGAAGTTGTCAAACCGCTAAAGGGAAAACCTATTGCACTGGGCGTCAATCGGAATGGACAGGCGCTTACGCTTAATATGACTACCACTGAAGAGGGCACAATTGGCTTCTACCCCGACCTGCTGCTTCCGCTCACGAAAGAAGAGTATACGTTCGGTCAGGCGCTGTCTATTGGTACGAAAAAAGCATTCCAGGTCGTGTTCGACAACATTAAAGGTTTTGGCAAGATTTTCCGGGGTGAAGTATCGGCATCCAAAGCGCTGAGCGGCCCAATCGGTATCGCACAAAACCTGTTTGGTGGCATTTGGGTCTGGGATCGTTTCTGGACCGTTACAGGCCTGCTCTCAATGGCTCTGGCCTTCATGAACGCTTTACCAATTCCGGCGCTCGATGGTGGTCATGCCACGATTTTAGGCTATGAGATCATTTCTGGCCGCAAACCGTCTGATCGTTTTCTGGAAGCCGCTCAGCGGGTTGGTATGGTGATTCTGCTCGGTCTAATGGCCTTTGCTATCTTCAATGACGTCTTTAAAGCTGTTTTTTAAGCATTGAAATCGCCTAAATTAATCACAGCATTGATAATAATGGTGGCCGGTTGCCTGGTAGGCAGTCGGCCACTGACACTTCATGATTTTCATGCCAGTGTCACGCAGATGCAGTATAATTCGAAAGAACGAACGTTTGAAATTAGTGTCCGGATTTTTACGGACGATTTTGAAAAGGCATTATCTCAGGAAACAAATACCAAAGTACATTTATCAGGATCTCCGGGCGGACCGAATGATAAAAATGACCCGTTAATAGAAAAATATATTCGTTCACATTTTGCTTACGTAAATTCACAGAAACAAAATAAGGTTATTGAATATGTAGGCCATGAGGTTGAAGCTGATGCAAATTGGATTTATCTCGAAATGCCGTATGCCGAACCATTTAAGGGAGGCTCGCTGAAGCAAAATGCACTCATGGAACTATTTGATGATCAGGTAAATATGGTCAATATTCAATATCAGGGCCAGAAAAAAACGTTTGTTTTTAAAAAAAATCAGCCCGTTCAGGATGTTTCGTTCTGAATAATAAATTTATTGGTTCAGTGCCCATCCTATTTAATTACTTTTGCAGTAAACGCAGGTGACCTGTCGGTTCGTCATAGGTAGTACTATGGCACGGCTCTTGCAATTGGCTCATAACCTTGCCTTTCCTGACATTATAAGACACCTACCACATAATGAAAGCTGTCAGTTTGGCAGTTCACATATGATTTCAGAAAAAGAATTAGCTACCCGTTTGATGCTGGCCGATTTCGACTCGGACAATTTAGAGATTGTGCCACTTGGGTCGCCAGAAGGGTTAGATGATGATTATGACCTTCCACCGAACCTGCCCATCCTGCCGGTTCGTAATACGGTGTTGTTTCCAGGCATGGTTATTCCCGTTACGGTGGGTCGGGCAAAATCAATCCGACTCGTAAAAAAAGCATATAAAGGAAACCGGATCATAGGTGTTGTCGCGCAGTTGAATCAACAAAAAGATGAACCAACCGCCGACGATCTCTACCGGTTCGGTACAGTGGCCTATATCATCAAGATGATTACGTTGCCCGATGGTAACATCACCATTATCATCCAGGGCAAAAAGCGCTTTGAAATTCAGCAGATCACCCAGGAAGAACCCTTCATGACGGCACAGGTTCGTCAGATTGAGGATTCGTTTCCAAGTGTGACCAAAAAGGAAGGAAAAGCCTTACTGCAATCCCTTAAAGATTCAGCCTATAAAATTCTACGGCTCAATCCGGAAATACCCCAGGAAGCCCGTATTGCGCTCGATAACATCGAGAGCCCGACTTTCCTGTTACACTTCCTGTCGTCGAACATTAATGCCGAAGTAGGCGATAAGCAACGCCTTCTGGAAACGCTCGAAGGAAATCAGCAAGCAAATTTGCTGCTTGAATACATGCTCCGGGAAGTCCAGTTGCTTGAACTCAAGCGCGAAATTCAATCCAAGGCATCCTCTGACCTCGATCAGCAACAGCGCGATTATTACCTCCGCCAGCAAATGAAGGTTTTGCAGGACGAGTTGGGCATGGATAACCCCGACCGTGAGATCGACGAGCTGCGGATAAAGGCCGATCGAAAAAAATGGCCTACCGAAGTACGTTCCCATTTTGACAAAGAACTAAATAAGCTACAGCGTATCAACCCAATGGCGCCGGAATATCCGGTGACGATGAATTACGTTGAGCTGATGGTCGATCTGCCCTGGAATGAATATACCAAGGATAACTTCGATCTGAAGCGGGCGCAGAAAATACTGGATGCTGATCATTTCGGGCTCGAAAAAGTAAAAGAGCGGATCATTGAATACCTGGCCGTTTTGAAGCTAAAGAACGATATGAAAGCGCCGATTTTATGCCTTTACGGGCCTCCGGGCGTGGGTAAAACCTCGCTGGGCAAGTCGGTTGCTAAAGCATTGGGACGTAAATATAGCCGGATGGCACTAGGTGGTGTTCACGATGAAGCCGAAATTCGGGGACACCGTAAAACCTACATCGGTGCTATGCCGGGTAAGGTGATCCAGAATATCCGGAAGTGTGGCACATCGAACCCGGTCTTTATCCTGGATGAGATCGACAAGGTTAGTTCTGATTTTCGGGGTGATCCGTCGTCGGCCCTGCTCGAAGTTCTTGACCCTGAACAGAATTCGACGTTCATGGACAATTACCTCGAAACGGAGTTTGATCTGTCGAGGGTGTTGTTCATTGCCACAGCTAACTCGCTCGATACCATTCACCCCGCTCTGCGCGACCGGATGGAAATTATCGATATTGCGGGCTACACGGTAGAAGAAAAAGTCCAGATTGCGAAGAAGTACCTGATTCCCAAGCAGCGTAGAGATCATGGTCTGAAACCCAAAGATCTGCTATTTGAAGATAAAGCTATTCTGCGGATTATCGAGGGCTATACCCGTGAGTCGGGCGTTCGAAATCTGGAGCAAAAAATTGGTGCATTAGTCCGAAAGATAGCCAAATCCATCGCGATGGAGGAGGAATATAATCACACGATCAAAGCTGTCGACGTCCCTAAAATGCTGGGGGCCGAGATCTTCGACAAAGAGCTTTATGCCGATGATGACATCGCCGGTATTGTAACGGGTCTGGCCTGGACCCAGGTAGGTGGTGAAATTCTGCTCATTGAGTCGAGTCTGAGCCGTGGGAAGGGCGCATTGACCTTATCGGGCCAATTGGGTGATGTGATGAAGGAGTCTGCCATAACTGCCCTCTCCTACCTGAAAGCCCACGCCGATGATCTGGGCATTGATTACCGAATTTTTAGTCACTACGATCTGCATATTCACATTCCAGCGGGGGCCGTACCCAAAGACGGCCCATCGGCGGGGATTACGATGCTCACATCGATGACGTCGATTTATACCCAGCGAAAAGTTAAGCCCTATCTGGCCATGACCGGTGAGGTTACATTACGCGGTAAGGTATTGCCAGTTGGTGGGATTAAGGAGAAAATTCTGGCGGCTAATCGGGCTGGTATCAAAGAGATAATTCTGTGCTCGAAAAACCGTAAGGATATTGAGGAAATCAATGCTTCTTACATCAAAGATCTCAAGTTCCACTACGCAGACACAGTCGATCAGGTGCTTGAAATGGCGCTTTTACCTGGTAAAGTTGGTAAGCCCATGAAGTTTGTGTTACCTGAAGATAAAGAACAGCGCGAAGTAGAGCGAGTTTATTAAGTACCAATAAAAACGCGGCTCAAACGAATTTTAACAACTAAAAGCGGATAATCCGTTTGAGTTGTACAATTCGTTTGAGCCGCGTTTTTATCTTTACACCGTGCTTGATTTTCATAAACTTTCCGCCGACTATCAGCAGGCTTTGCTCCGCCAGATTGTACCGTTTTGGCTTAAACACAGCCGCGACGAGCAATGTGGTGGTTATTTTGACTATCTGACGGATACGGGACAGGTTATAGAAGGCGATAAATTTGTTACCACTCAGGCACAGCAAGTCTGGGCATTTGCCTGGCTCTACAATAAGTTTGATGGCCAACCTGCCTGGCTTGAACATGCCCGTCACGGCGCTGTTTTTCTGAGCCAGTTTGCCCAGAATGAAACACTAAAAGCGTATGGCCAACTCGATCGCCGGGGTCGTTCGGTTGCCCCTTCCAACGATTGTTTAGCTGATTGTTCGTTGGTTATGGCCTATGCTCAGCTCTATCGCGCCACCAAAGACGATGAGTGGGCAATGCTGGCCAAGCAAACTTTTTCGACTCTATTCCAGCATTGGACCGATGCGCGCACAGAACAGGCACAGATCGTTGGCGGCTTTCGACACTATTGCCACCTGAGCGAACCGGTGCTGTTGTTTAAAACCTTGCTTGAGATTCAATCGCTATTAGATGAGGAAACCTGGAAGGAAAACATAGAGACTGTACTGAATGTGTTGCTACGCGAATTTCTGGATCGCCGTACGGATACGTTGCGCGAGCACGTGCTGCCCGAAGGTTCGTTTTTCAATACACCCGATGGGCGACGACTTAACGTTGGACTAACCTTTCAGGCAATTGGTTTTCTGCTTGACCTCTGCGCCGAATCAGGCAACCGAAAATTAGCCATGCAGGCCACAACCTGGAGTCTTCGCATGTGTGAGCTGGCCTGGTCGGAGTCAACGCTGGGGCTCAATCAGTATGTAGACCTGAAAAATCAACCGCTGATTTTCCCCGAATGGAGCCAGAAATGGGCATGGGTACAAGTTGAAGCGATTTCAACACTGGCTAAAAGCTACTTTCAAACTCGCCACCCAGAATGCCCGAAGTGGATTAAGCGTATCCATGATTTTACGTTCCAATACTTTCCGGATCCCAAACACGCCGGGTGGCATGTAGCTGTTGGTCAGAATAATCAGCCTTTGCTGGCGGCTAAGGCGATTGCCCCTATAGGTTGTTTTTCACTCATTCGGTGCCTTGCCGAAACGGCCCAGACGCTAACTAAATGCGCTCAATTACAGCCCGTAGGTCGACATATTCGCGTAAATTGAACGACTATAAAGCTATCATGGCCAATTCATGGGTATTGACCTCAGCAACCAGAAAATTGATTGAACTTTTGTTATTTACTGCAATTGCCGTAGAAAACGTATGACTTCCTGCTTCAATAAATTCTGAAATAAGTGTCTGCTGCCGGGTTGAATGGACCACGTCTAACTGATACAGATCTATTTTTAATTGGCAGGCAGCGTAAACCGAGATCCTAATCTCAGGTTGTTGATAACTAAACTGGGCAAGAATGCTCTCTCCGGAAGTTTCTGCGGCTAGAGCAATGCTTATTTGCCTGACTAATAACGGAATTATTGGGGCAAGCCCATCGACAAACAATATGTCGGCATTCTGCCGGATAAAATCAGTTTTTAGCCGAACGTTTGTTGATTCATCGACTCCCCGCCCAAAGGCAATCAGGTCAAAATCGGCCGCATCGAAACCTTCGCTTGCCTGCTCAACACGGTTTGTGGTCTGTACAACCAGCCCTTTACGGGTCAACGCATCGGCCAGTGTTGAGAGAACAGCAGCATTACGGCCCACCAGCAATACCCTCTTGCTCATCATTTTCTAAATCTTCTGCAAAATGGTAGTCGTAAATTGTAGCAGAATATTTTATTGACTCGCGATCTTTAATTCTTGATCAGACTATTCAAGAGCTTCCCGAACGTTTGTTTAAAGCATTCGGGAAGTTGACAATTAACGGGACTGATTATAGCCGTCAATAGCTCCTCTGACATTGCTATATTTTGCCAGCAATTCCTCAGCTTCTTCCCGATTAACCCCAATTTCACTCATCACCATTTTGGCAGCCCGGTCCTGTAATTTAATATTGGTTAACTGCATATCAACCATTTTATTCCCCTTTATCCGGCCTAGCTGAATCATGACCGAGGTAGAAATCATATTGAGCACTAGCTTCTGAGCTGTGCCTGCTTTCATACGCGTGCTGCCTGTAACGAACTCTGGCCCAACAACCACTTCAACCGGAAATTCAGCGGCCTGCGCTACAGCAGAACCCGGATTACAGACGACACAACCTGTGAGAAGACCAGCCGCCCGCGCTTTATTCAAACCACCAATCACATAGGGCGTTCTGCCCGATGCGGCAATACCGATCACGGTATCATGTTCATCTGGATGATAGGGTTCAATATCTTTCCAGGCTTGCTCGGCATCGTCTTCGGCAAACTCAACCGCTTTGCGGATAGCCCCATCGCCACCAGCCATCAGGCCAATCACCAGATCATGCGGTACACCATATGTAGGTGGACATTCGGAGGCATCGACAACACCCAGCCGCCCGCTTGTTCCGGCGCCAATATAAATAAGGCGACCGCCCTCTTTCATTCGTTTGACAATCTGGACAACTAATGCTTCAATTTGAGGAATTGCCTTTTCGACTGCAAAGGGCACCGTTTTATCTTCCTTATTAATATTCGTCAGCAAGTCGTGAACCGACATCTGCTCCAAATGATCGTAATGCGACGAGGTTTCTGTTATCATATACCAAAAGTAATAGGTCATTATTTTAACTGGCAAATAATCCGATATTACTTTATATAGCTTTCGCTGAGAGCCATATCACTACGGACGGTCGCGAAGCCGGACCGTGGTTCTAAGCGAAAGTCCTAGCTGTTGTATCTTGTAAAGTATAATGATCGGTAGGCCTATATTTTATCTTCGTAGCCTAAATCAGAAATCTTGCAACCATGCTGAGTAATAATCAATAAACCAAAATTATCTGATGAGCATGAATCAGTCCTTTTACCCACCTTATCATAGCGTATGCAGTTTAGGTTGGTAATTTCGCCTTTGTCATTTCGATTGATCACTTTTACTTCAGCCTTGATACCATATTGCTTAAGGACCTGACGTTCAACCTCCCGGATCTGATCATCCGAAGCCGTTCTGACGACTTTAAGAAGCGGCTCATCAAGGCTGTTCAGATTAGCGGTGAACCATATAAGTAGGAAGAAAATCGTGAGCTTCATGATAATTTGCGGTTGGGGGTTAAATTGCTTTCCGATTAATCCAATGGCACTACGAGCAGCCGTTTCATTGTTGCTGTAGGTGGACACTTAAGAAACCCTTAAGAACAAAGCGCACATCGGTCACCCTATAAGGGTCCTAAAACTATTACTTCCTGATTTTAAACGTTAGCCCTTCCTCATAATGAAAGAGGGCATAACCCGCACCTTCTTCATACCCAGGTACGTCTTCTTTCTGCTGCTGAACGGCTGCTTCGGAAATTGGGGTGGTAAACGGCATTTTGCCCGTTGGGCTGAACTTCCCCGTCACAATATCAAGCAACGCGTCAGGGGTTGTGCCAAATGTGGCCAGAACACCCTTAGCAGTCGTGTTGGTAGCTTTTGGATAAATTTCGTCGATCACCCAGGGGTTGCTGTAGTTAATCGCCAGAATGGTTGGTTTCTTGGCCGTTAGCGAATTAACGTAGGCTACATCGATTGAATTCTTCGATAAAGACAGATAAATCGGCGAACCATCCGACGCAAACAATGACTTCGCCGAGGGCTTCAGCCATAAAACTATCACATCTGCTTCATCAGGTGTAGCGACAAAGGTAATCGGGTATTTTCCATCGTTGATCGTATAGCTGGTAGCCTGCGTAGCGGTTCCACCTGCCTTGGCCGCATTGACGTCGAAATACACTTTCGTTTTGGGTTTAAGCGGCAGCATCTCGGCTTCATTGCGAAGCAGAACAATTGACTTCCGGTGAGCAAGATCGGCCCTGGCCCGAAACTGCGCATTCCCTACAAGACGTTCGGCCGCGTCTTCATCCACATAGGGATTTTCGAAAAGCCCCAGATTGAATTTTTCCATCAGGAGACGAAGCACCGAATCGTCGATCAGTTTGGTGTCGACCATGCCGCTTTTCACCGTGGCCAGCAAGTTGGCGGGATCAGCCGTACCTGAATAGAGGTTTACTCCCGCTTCCAGGGTTCGTTTATAACGCTCCTGAATCGAGAGGTTTTCGGCTCCCCAGGGCATCATTTCAATCGGCCCCGTATCGGAATTGATGATACCGCTAAAGCCTAACTCGGTGCGCAGCAGATCATGAATGACAGCCCGGTTGTAAGCATAAGCGATGGGTTCGTACTTGGTGTCAGCAGGCAGGGAATAATAGGGCATAATGGCGGAGGTGCCCGCCTTGATGGCTGCTTTGAAAGGAATCAGATTGTTGGCAAACTTGCCCCCCGGAAAAACCTCTTTCTTTCCCCAGTCAAAGTGGGGATCTTGTCCCCCCTGGCCAGATCCTCCTCCCGGAAAGTGTTTCGTGGTCATCGCCACAGAGCCAGGGCCGAGTGTTGTCCCCTGGAAGCCATAAACAATTTCGGTTATCATCTGGCCTGCCCACTGGGCATTTTCTCCAAAGGTACCTTCAATGCGCTGCCAGCGGGGTTCGGTCGCTAAATCGGCCATATACATATACCCTTTTCGCAAGCCAACAGCGGCCCATTCCTGGCGGGCAATGTCGGCAAATTCCCGGACGAGTTTCAGGTCCCGCATGGCCGACAGGCCTAATTCCCCCGGCCAGGCCGAGAAAACTGTCTGGCCAACACTGGTGCCAATAGCCGCAGCCGCCGTAATGTGATTTCGTGGATTGGATGCAACAATGGCTGGAATACCCAGCCCATCTCCTTCGCAGAGGGCCTGCAACTTGTTGGCCCATTCAGCCGTGGTCCGGGCACTCACATTCGCCCGCAAAATGAAGTGGCGAAGGTGATATTGAGTAACGGCTTTCGTCGTTCCTGCTGCGTTCATAATAGGAGCAGGCAGTGGTTTACGAGTAAACATGTTCTGGCTGGCCACTAAATCTTCCTCATTGAAATCGCTGGTAATGGGTTCGCGGGAGGCAGCCGGCCCAAACGACTGATCGTTTTTCATCCGGGTTGTGCTGATAAGCATGAAGCCGACCTTTTGTTCCAACGACATTTTTGTCAGTAAGTCGCGACTTCGTTCCTGGGCAGACAATCGCCAGTCTTCGTACTTATCCAACTGGCCATTCCGGTTCAGATCTTTAAACTTCAGGCCACTCATCTCCAGTATTTTTACGGATCGAACGCCCAGAACAGGTTGTTTACCCGAGGATTTTGGCTGACTTGAAACTTGTTGCGTGAGACAGATAAAAACGGCTAGTATAAGGCTTTTTATGATCATTGGTACGTAGTTACCTGTTTGGCAAAGACAGCTTCCAACCAGGCTAGCCTTCATCAATTTCGAGCGTATCATAAGGGACAGAAGTTAAACGGTGATGGCCGGCATTTAGCCAGGAGCTTTCAGGAGAAGAGCCAGGAGCCGTTATGGAGTAAAGTATATTAATAGGTACTTCTAACCATGAGCAGCCAAACCTGAGTCGTTCATCAGAAACGTATTCAGCTCGACTTGATAGTTGTCCAACCTGTTCACTTGTAGGAAGGCTATTCTATAACTTAAAATCTTTCCAAAGGGCAATCCAGAAGGGTGGCACCGTCACTTCAGAAAAGGGCCCAGTAAAGTTGTGTTTAACAAAGGTAGGCCATTCGCTTCGAGCCCTCGAGCCGTGCCACGGTTACGAATAATACGCAAACAAACCGTGGCACGGCTCGAGGACTCGAAGCGAATGGCCTAAAACTGAATGATATGACGTGAGCTGGCCGTTTTCTGTCAGGATTAAATGATTTTCAACCGTTCTTCTTCTAAATCGATTTGATATAACTGCTGGCGGATAATGTCTTCGTCAATCTTCGGGTCTTTGTTGAGTTCGGTAAGATATTGCCGCTGAGTTTCGAGCAATTCCACAAAAATCACCTTTGTCTTTTCAGTCATCCAGCTATCGTCGGTGGCTTTGGCCCGCTCTTCCCATTGCTTCAGGAATTTTTCCATACCGACGTGACCATTCAGCTCGTTTTCATATTTATTTTTCAGAAACTGATAGACGTGTTGTTTCAGGCCATGTTTCATGTTTCGTCTGGTCAACTCTTCTGGTTCTTCTTCGATAAAGCCGTCAAACAATCTCAACCGTTTTATCAAATAAGGGAGCGTAAGTCCCTGTACCAGGAGTGTAAGAAGGATCACAACAAACGTGACAAACAGAATCAGGTTTCTTTGTGGAAAAGCGATACCATTGTCTAGCGTGATGGGTATTGCCAAAGCCGCAGCCAGCGACACCACCCCCCGCATACCCGTCCAACCCAGAAGCAGTGGCATCAGCCAACGCCTTCTATTGGATCTGGCACGAGGAAGTACGCCAGGACGGAAGATAAATGTAGCCAGTAATGCCGCATAAGAACTAATGACTCTGGCCGCAATCAACACGCCAGTTACCAATACGCCAGAGCCAATGGCGGTACGCAATGGAATACCTTTAGCATGCAGCCCTTCGACAATTTCGGGGAGCTCCAGGCCGATGATCAGAAAGACAATACCATTTAATATAAAGACAAAACTTTCCCAGACACTAAAGCTCTGAATACGGCTGGCACTGTTTAGAAAAATAAGCCGCCTGGTCGACATAAACAAGCCACCGCTTACTACCGCCAGCACACCCGAGCAATGAAACTGCTCAGCTACCCAATACATAAAATAAGGTTCGATGAGCGTCAGTGCTATAGCTGATTGAGCATCGAGGGGAAGGCGTTTATGGGCTTGAACAAAAATCCAGGCCAGCAACAAGCCACTGCCCGCACCGCCTATGACCATCCATAAAAAACTCAGAGCCGCTTGCTGCCAGATAAACTGACCTGTACCTACTGCTACCAGGGCAAATTGGAAAATGATCAGCGATGAAGCATCGTTGAGCAGGCTTTCACCTTCCAGAATAGCCGAAGTGGATTTGGGAATTTTAACAAATTTGGTAATGGCTCCGGTACTCACCGCATCGGGTGGTGATACGATTCCTCCTAACAAAAACCCTAAGGCAATGGTAAATCCTGGAATGAAATGAGTAGCCACTACCGCTACTGACAATGCGGTGAAAAACACGACCAGAAAGGCAAAACTACCAATGATACGCCACCATTTTTTCATCTCTTTAAATGAGATCGTCCAGGAAGCCTCAAACAAGAGTGGCGGTAGGAAAATAAAAAAGATGAGGTCAGGATTGATTCGTACCCTTGGCAGACCCGAGATAAAACTAACTAGCAGCCCGGCAATAACCAGTAGAACCGGATAAGCAATTTTCAGTTTGTTAGCCCACATATTCAGCAGCACGATAGCTGCTATCATGGCGAGCAGAAAAGGTAAAAGGGTGTGCATGTCTTATTCTTTAGCAGTCAGCGCCAATAATTCCTGAAGATAACTGCCCCAGATGGTCGGGTTGGAATGAGTACCATGGCCCGTCGTTTTATCCGATATAGGAAGTAGAATGTAGCGACCCCGTTTAACGCTTCCGATATGCTTTTCCATGAGTTGGAGTTCAGGGGGATTAACCTGATCATCAGCCGAATTAATGGCAAATAAGGGCGCTTTTATTTTAGATAGATAGGGAGCGGGATTGTAGTCCCGTGAGGCATCAAATTGATAAATAAAATCATTGGCATCCAGGGAAGTAAAATATCGCTGTTCCAGCAACACCAGGGACGAATCAGTTTTTGATTTGGTGGGCGACCCTTTTTGCATCTGAAACGGGCTGCTAGTCATAAAAATCAGGGACGATATGGCACCTGTTAAGCCTATCTTTGGCTGTGCGGTATACTCTCCCTGTTTCCATTCCGGATCCATTTTAATCAGATCAATGGCCATTTTCCGGACCATCCGATTGCGACCCGCAATTTCTACAGGGAGGCTCGCCAGTGGCATCAGTGCATCCATAAAATCAGGGTATGTATAGCCCCACACCCAAGCCTGCATGGCGCCCATGGAGGTACCCAAAACCAGGCGAAGGTGATTGACGCCTAAATGCTCGGTGAGCAATCGGTAGTTGGCGGCAACCATATCATCATAGGTGTATGCAGGAAACTTCATACGTAATCCATTGCTTGGCTTGCTCGATTTACCATGCCCTACGGCATCGGGCAATATGATATAATATTTGGCGGCATCCAGCAGTTGTCCAGGGTTGAATAGATTCCCGGCAAACAGATTGCTTAAAAAACCACGGCCATTGCCGGTCGTACCATGCATGATTAAGATGGCATTGGTCACCGTTCCATTTTTGTCTTTTATCGGCTGTCCAAGGGTTGTGTAATGGATATTCAGTTGGGGGAGAACGTCACCGGTTTCAAATTTGAAGTTTTTGATGGCGTAATCGGATTCGGTACCCGTGGGAAATTTCGCCTGGGCATATCCAGATAGGTTTATCAGGATAGCACTCCAGAGCACTATAAATAGTTTCATTTTTCCAGTGAAATGGTTTCTAATTTGGCGGTGACTAAAAATACAGGCCAACTGGTTGTAAAACAAGCTAAAGTGAGAGACGGCGCCCTCTACCTGTTAGCTGCTTTGGGCGAGCACTATAGATCTGCCTACGTACAAACTAAATTGGTCATTAATGCAAAACCGGCGCTGTTTGACTATCCTCAACTACAGGTCGAACAATCATTCGACGGCCAATAAGCAAAATCAGCAGTGCGCCCGTAGCAGCCACGGCCATTATACTGATCATGGGTACTGCCGATTGAGCATCAAATAGGCTAACGGCCACTGACGCAAGCGCCCCAATGCCCATCTGGAGCGCACCCATCAGCGCCGATGCACTTCCGGCATTATTCGCAAATGGTGCTAATGACAACGCCGACGTATTTGGATTGGTAAAACCCAGGCAACACAGAAAGGCAAATAAAAACGCAATCGTGCTAAACAGTCCCAGCAAGCCCAGTAGCGCACTAATTAAGAAAGCGAGGCCAATTACCGACTGGCTCAGCAAGGCGACAGGTACAATCTGTTCACTTCTATAGTAACGCAAAGCGATACTGTTCAGTTGGCTGGAGCCAATGAAGCCGACGGACAAAAAGGCGAATATCCATCCATATCCCTGACCACTGACTTTGTATATACCCATAAATACCTGCGCTGATCCAGCCACATAAGCAAACAAACCCGAGAACGTAACCGCACCTGCCAGCGCATAGGTATAAAACTGGGGCTCCCGGAGTACCGACCAGAATCGGGTAAGAATTGGTTTGGGCTTTAACGAATACGATGGATCAGATTGATAGCTTTCAGGCAGCCAGAAAAAGGTAGCCAGCAGGATGAGCGCTCCCAACACCATCAAAATCAAAAATACCGCCTGCCATCCATAAGCCGCGATTACGTAGCCGCCTACTGTGGGAGCAATCATGGGTGAAGCCCCAAGTACCAGCAAGAGCAAAGAAAATACCTTGGCATTGTCCTCGATGGGAAACAAATCCCGGACCATTGCCACCGCAGCAACAGCAGCGGCACAACTACCAATCGCCTGAACAAATCGAAGAGCGATCAGCATATCGACAGAGTGTATGAAAAGGCAACCGGCGGAGGCTACTACATAGAGAATCAGCCCCAGGCAAAGCGGCTTCTTTCGCCCAAAGCGGTCAAGCAGCGGGCCATATAGCAATTGCCCGGCCGAGATGCCGATAAAGAAGCTCGATAGGGAAAGCGAAACACTGGCGACGGTAGTATGCAGGTCTTTAGCGATAGCCAGAAAACCGGGCAGATACATGTCGATTGAGAAAGGTCCCAGAGCCGATAAGGAACCCAAAATCAGAATTAAAAAGACGTATCGTTTTGTCGTCATTAGTGCTTAATTGCTTTACGAAGTAGTTGTGGACCTATTAGCAGACTCTACTTCAACTAGCGAAGAAATGCTCTTTAAGAAGAAGCAGTTACTTCTAATGGTTCCGCACAGGCAGCTACAAACTAAAAAGATAACCTACATTTTAAGTGAAATTAGCCCCCGGCCCGGCAAATGATATGTGTTACCCGATTGCGGAAATTCCTTCAGCCTCTACCCAGCCAGGAAAATCAATTGGGCTCATGTCGGGTTTCACTTTGTGATTCATGCCATCAATAAGCCCATGAGAGCTACTGGCCCAGCCTGCGTTGTCGTATGAGGGCTACGAATAAAGTGGGACAGGCAATAAAATCAAAATAAGAGATGTTCGATTGTCATTGAAAGGTCAGCTGCTACTAATTTACCTTTATCTCTAGTCAAAACTGACTCACCTAAAAAGGTAAGGACACGATCCGTTGCCGTTGCTTCTAGTCCCGAAGATGAGATGGTGTTACAAAAGTACAAGCGATGATGGCGGAAAATCCATTATATAGATAGTATCTTTAAAAACCAGATGAAGAAGCCTTAAGCCCTGGTTCAAGTACCACCATGTTTCTAGAAAAGATCAAATCCGGACAATCAGGCGTGCTGCTTTACGGCATCACTCCGCCCAAAGCCGGTACTGCCCCTGAACGCGTTGCCGAAATTGCCCAAAAAACAATGGAGCGACTGTCTACCCTGGATATCGATGCACTCGTAGTATATGATGTACAAGATGAGTCGGCCCGAACAACAGAAGAAAGGCCCTTTCCGTTTTTAAATGCGCTTGACCCCCTTGGTTTTGCCGCCGACTATCTGGCTACGTTAAACATCCCGAAAATAATCTACCGGCCTGCTGGCAAATTTTCTAACGTCGAGCTATCCGATTGGCTGGAAGAGCTGCACGAACACAACTTCTACCCTGTTTTTGTAGGCGTGCCAGCGCCGGATTTTCCGGTAAAAACTAGCCTCCCGGAAGCTTACAAGATCTGGAGTAAACACCAGGACACCTCCGTTATCGGTGCTGTAACCATCCCAGAAAGGCATAACGTGCTGAAAGATGAAGATGTCAGGATGCTGGATAAGATGAACTGCGGTGTATCTTACTTTATTTCACAGTGTGTTTTCAATCTTGACTACGCAAAGCAGGTCATCGAAGACCTCGCGATCAATTGTAACAGGCAGCAGATAAAATCCCCGACTATCATTTTCACAATTACCGCATGTGGATCTACCAAAACACTGCATTTTATGGAGTGGTTGGGTATTCATGTACCGGATGAATTGAAAGAAGACCTGAAAAAGTCAGACGATATTCTGGAGAAATCTGTAAAAATATGCCTCGACATCGCTTCGGAGCTGACCACCTACTGTATGGAACGCTCTATCCCCTTCGGCTTCAATATCGAAAGCGTTGCCATTCGCAAAGCAGAGATCGAAGCGTCAATCTATTTGGCGAATGAGATCGGTCAGATGCTTCATGATAAAGGGGTAAGGAAGTCGCCAGAAAGTAAAGATTTTGAAGTCACGAACGGCTACAGATAAGTATGCGTGGTACTGATTTTGAAAGAGATGGTTACTTTCTTTACCAGTTTGAAAAACAGGACTGGATGTCTCTAAAAAGCATACGACTCGAAGCGTTGAGAGAAGAACCAGGAGTCTTCGGTAGCTCATTTTCCAAAGAAGCATTGCTTTCCGATAGTAGCTGGCAGGAAAGGCTAGCCGCGAAAGATAGGGCGCATTTTGGGCTGTTTCTAGATAATGGAGAGTGCGTTGGCATAACTGGTATCGGAAAACAAACAAGCGCGGGTAATTCGGTTGTTCTAGTCGCTTCCTATATAAAGAAAGAACATCGAGGCCGAGGATTGTCTAAACTCTTTTATGATGTACGGATCGACTGGGCCAAACAAAATGGATACGATAAAGCCATAGTTTCACACCGTGATACGAATCTTATGTCGAAAGCGGCTAATCAGAAGGCTGGCTTCAGCTTTACTCACTCAGAAGAACGAGTTTGGCCTGACGGAATACGATCAAATGAGTTATTTTATGCGCTTTTTTTGTAGTCAACACTCAATGCAGAGTCGGCATCGCCGTGCGTAACGTAGGCGATTGATAGTACTTGACAGGTATTAATAAACTGACAATGCCACTCCGGTTCGAAGCGAACAATAAATTGATCGGACGACATAGGCCGCCCTGCGCCGAAGACTGTCTTACCAAACTCCTTTAGCTAATACAGTTCGTCCTCATCCATCACTGAACTAGTTGACCGCCCGGCAACCCGGCCCCCATTAGCTGCATAAACGGGAGCGAAAGCCCGGGTTTCGCCGGGCGTCGACGGTCAGCCGGTGCTATGCGCTGGTATCCGTATAAGAAAGTGAGGCACGCCGGGCGCCGGTTGGCGAAATGGGCAATAGGAAGCCTCTGTGGTGCGGCCGTATTTCGCCGATTTTAATGACTCTCCGACTCAATCATCGGTCGACGAAATACAACTAACCTAACACTCAAAATTTTACAGAATTTTCCGGCAACATTACGTACCTTAACGCATACTTTCCTCTATACTCGTCAACATGCCTAGCCCTAACCTTTATGCCTTAATTGTGGGTATTGGCGCTTACGAACGGGTACGCCCTTTACGCGGACCTGTTAACGACGCGCTTTCTGTCAATGATTATTTAGGGCTGTTAGCGCCCCATTTCACTCTGAATATACAGGTCCTAACCGACCAGCAAGCCAATAAAACCGCCATCATTAATGGATTTCAGACCCATCTGACCCAGGCGGGTCCGGACGATACAGTGCTGTTTTATTTTGCCGGACATGGCACCCAGGAAGCCGCCGATCCAACAATCTGGCTCACTGAAACCGATGGACAGCTTGAATGCCTGGTTTGCCATGATGCGGGCACTGCCAATACCTGGGATTTTCTGCTGGCCGACAAGGAACTGCGCTACCTCATCGGTCAGGTCGGCGCAACGGGGGCGCACGTCGTCACCGCGTTCGACTGCTGTCATTCTGGCGATAATACCCGCTCCGATGTGTTGCTGATGGCCGCGCTTGCCGAGCAGGATGTGCGCGAACGACGACTGACCTTCAACGCCCCCCAACGCCCCTACAACGGCTTTTGTTTTCACACCGAAGTGCCTGTTGAATTGATTAAAAGTGAAGGCATTGAGACGGCGCTACCCCAGGGCGCGCATGTGCAGATGGCCGCCTGTGAGTCGGATGAGAGTGCAGTAGAAGTTAACGGCGAAGGTGTTTTTACCAAACATATGCTGGCGGTGTTGGGAGCAGCTCACGGGCAGTTATCGTATGGCGATTTGCACAACCGTGTTCGGCAAACGATGCGGTTCGGTTACGAACAGCACCTACGAATCTATACACCGGCGGCAAGCTCACCCAGCGACGGTGGGGGTAGCCTGCTAAGCCGGGGATTTCTGAACCAGCCGCTCGACGCCGATACGCTCACGGCTTCTGTTATGTTCAATAGACAGGAAGGCTGGCTGCTCGACGTGGGGGCCATTCATGGAGTTGGGCAGCCCAATCAGACTATTTATCTGTATGACCGCGATGGAGAACGTTATCCGCTCAGTGTTGAACGGATCGGGGCCGATTATAGCGTAGTAACTATGCCCGATGCCTTACGGCCTACGCTCGATAAAACGATCGTCTATCGGGCAACGGTGGCGGGTCTATTGAGTCAACCCATTCGGCTTCAGTTGCTCAATCACGGTGGTCTGGCCCGGGATTTGCCCGATTTGTTAAACGAGCTAACCAATCGGGCTGGCGCCTGCTTCGTGACGGAAGATGATCCGGCTAAAGCCGATTATTGCCTGCATGTTCGGAACGGTCTCTATTACATCACGTATCCTGATATAACTGATTCGTTAGCCCACGAGCGACCACTCATTCGCCCCGTTCAGGCCGACGATCCGCAGGCATTCGAGGGTCTGGCAGACGATTTGCGTCACCTGGCTCGCTGGCACTACCTGACCCATCTCCGCAACCCCAAGGTTATTGAACCGGTATTAAATGTAGTGGTAGAAACCACATCGGAGCAGTCCATACCCTTAACTGAAGCCCATCCTGCGCCTTTGCCTGTTCAGTTTACCCGTATAAACCCAACTAAACCTTATTTGGCGCAACTACGCATTCGGCTGACTAATCCCAACGATCAGGCGCTGTATTGTACGGTGCTGTATCTATCGCGGGATTTTGGTTCGTTTCTGGATTTTCTGCCTACAAATTACCGCCTGGAAGCTGGCCAAAACGTCTCCTTGGGTTTAGCCGATAGAAAAGCGCCGACGGGTCGGCAAACAACGTTGCGACTGGGGCTGGAAGAGGTTATCCGGCAGTATAACTGGCCCACGGTTTTCGAACAGATTAAATTACTTATTACGACGGAGCCGCTGTCGGAGAAAACACTGGCGTTTATAAAGTTAAACGCGCTGCCTTCGCCCCCGGTACTGGCCGACCGCAACAAGCCGGATGGAATGACCAGAGGGGCATTCGAAATTGACGCCGACGAAACCGAACCCCTACCCGAATGGAGTACACAAACTCTTACCCTGCAACTAGTTAATCCGCTTTATAACCAGGTTCGGGCGGATGAAGTAGGCCAAATGCTGGAACCGGTTGCTGACGGGTCTTACTCCGTTCAGACTGATTTTGCACTGGGTTTATATTACAAAACGACCCCGGCCAATGGGTTGCTACCCGATTTACAACTCCGCGACGAACTGGTTTTGATTCACCCTGCCGAGGGCGAACGTGGGCTCTGGAATGACCTGAAAGTAGGCATCGCGAATCGGATAGCGAACCAATTGCGAAATCGGCAATACCGACAAAACCTGATTCGCTATCCAGACCGTATCCGCATCGTGGCGGAGGGAGATTCCTGGTTCCATTATCCGTTTCTGCTGAGGGATATTGTCGATTATCTGTCGGGAGTTTATACCGTTTTCAACGTAGCCAGCGCAGGGACCACAATGGATGACTACCTGAAAGAGGGTAACTTTCTGGAGGCTATCGCGCAGGTAAAACCAGCGTTTTTCCTTCTAAGCGGAGGGGGCGATGAGCTATTTGGTGAAGCCTTTCCCCGGCTTATTCGCGACGTACCCCGCGCCGACGTATCAGATGCTTCCCGTTATGTGTCCGACGCTATTGACGAAACGTTGGCGCAGCTAAATGAACGCTTCACCCGTATGCTGCGGCTCGTGCAGCAGGGATACCCAAAGGTAAATGTACTGATACACGGTTACGATTATGTTATTCCGGCCAATAACGTCATGAATAGGCAACCCGGCTGGCTGGGTAAAATCTTAGTAGCCAAAGGCATTACGGACGCCAACGAGCGCGAGGGAATCATCCGTTATGTAGTCGATGCCTTTAACAACGAATTGCGCCGGGTGTCAGCTGCTTATACGAACGTAACGTATCTTGATTTGCGCAGTACGATTCAGCGTACCAACCGGCCAGCCGATTACTGGTATGATGAAGTTCATCCAAACGACAAGGGCTTTCTGCGTTTGGCTTCACGGTATGTTAGCCACATCAACCACAAAGAAGGAAAAACCGACAGTATCGATGCCACATCCACCGATGCAATTGGTGAGGATGGGGCGCAGACCGGGCCGGGCGACGCCCCCGAGCGTTGGTCAACTGCTTATCTGGAAAGTAAGCGTCTGTCAGGCGACCCTTTGGCCGATCAGGTTATCGAAACATTGCTGGCCGAAAACCAAAAGGGCGAAATCGATCAGATTTTTCAGGTGCTCGTGCGAAATCGCCACTTTCCCAATCCGGCTTTCGACATATTGCCTGATCCGGTTAAACGCATTGTTGAGAACTATTTTGGGCAAACCCGCCAACTACCCGCCAACGCCGAGCCGTTCAAACTGATGATCGCCAGCGAGGTGTTCAAGCATCATGGCCCGAAAATCCTGTTTATTCTGCTCTGCAAGTCACTTCCGCTTTGTTACACCTGCTGGCGAGGGGCCAAAGTGCTGTATCGCACCGGTCGGTTGCGCGTTAACGACGGCTCTCTGGATGCCTTTAGTCGTCGGGTAATGGAAACCGCCCAGTTTGTGGTAGACATGATGACGCACAATAATTTTGAGCATGACGGTACAGCCATTGTCGCTACCCAGAAAGTCCGGCTAATGCACGCGACCATCCGATACTTTGCGCAACAGCGAGCCTGGGACATAGATACCTACGGAATTCCCATAAACCAGGAAGATTTAGCCGGAACGCTCCTGTCCTTCAATGTAACTATCCTTGATGGGCTGGATCAGCTCGGCGTAATGCTCACGCCTGAAGAGCGTAGTGCGTATATGCATCTGTGGAGCGTCGTGGGGACGATGATAGGCATTGACCCCGATCTGGTAGTAGAAGACGAAAACGAGGCTCGTGCCCTGATGAAGGCCATTATGGATCACCAGGCAGGGCCTTCCATAGAAGGGGCCGAACTGACCAATGCGTGCATCGAGCTCATGAACGAGCGGATGGTGGTGGGGCCGCTCAAGCGGCTGTCACCTTATTTTGTCCGGTTTTTCATTGGCGATCACTACGCCGACATGCTCCGTATCCCAACCGTCGATCCAGACAACTCATTTGTACTGGAAGCGGCTCAGTGGTTAGATAAGGGCATTCGGGAAATGAACGAGCGGAACCTGCTGCTGGCAGCTTTAGGCCGTTCGTTGAGTCACAGCATGGTCACTGGATTCATGCGGTTTACCAATGCCGCGAAACATGAACAGTTTTACTTACCCTCGGCTCTGACCGACGACTGGGAGGCCGTCACGCCCGATTTCCGGATTCCACCCCTCGACCGCATTGAGGATATGATCAGTTACCTGGATAAACTGGCGCGACACTTTCGGGCACAGAACAATCCAATGGGGCTGTTCTGTGCTGTTTACAAACTGGTTACGGAACGCGTGGCTACTGGTATCCGACTCGGCCTATTTGAAAATCCGGTGGAGATGGAACAGGTCGATGTAGGCTTCGGAAACCGTTATTTCGAGGCTATCAATCTGTATTTCGACGGCAAACCCGCACCCGGCCCCTGGCAACTTTCGTTCGATGCCGCACGGACGCTTCTCACTACCGATCAGCACATTTTTTCGGCAGCCAACGCGCATATCACCTTTGACCTGCCCATTGTTGTAGCGGAGGTATATCGAGGCAAAGACATTGAGTTGTTCAAAGATGATTTTACCAGGATGAACGCGCTCTTCGACGATCTGTACCACCAGATGAACGACAATGTCGGGCGAATCTTCCGGCCTTTCGGTCGTATACTGACTTACTTTTCCGACCAAATCATACGACTTGAGAGCGAAGTGATGAAAAAAGGCCGTGAGTTGGCCTGGCAAAAAAGCGGACTACTTCATCGGGCAACCGACACCACCGAACACACCCGGTTGCTCGCCCAGCTTGAAGCCGACGCTACCGCACTGGGCGACGCCATCGTGCACCCGCCAGTGCTGTTGCGAATGCCATTACAACGCATTGCCAAACAGGAGTTCGGAACAGCCGCCCACAAAATAGATGTCATGCTTCGAACGGCGTTGCTGCCCGAAGTTGCTTAATTACCCGTTGATCCATGCCCATAAAACGCTGTTATCTCTTCGCCTTGTTGGCCTTCCTGCTGATTAGTTCGCTTCGGGCAGCACCGGTTGTTGTTCTGGACCCAACTCAATCCTATGATCTCTTCAATGCCAGTACACTGCTGGAGACGAAAGCGGGGAGTTTATCGGTGAAGGCTTTGCTGCAAAACCCGGACCGGTATCGATTTGTACCTACCCAGCACGAGCTAATCAAACCCTACTATCGCCAGTTTGAATACTGGTTTCGGTTCGAGCTGACAAACCAAACCACATCGGACCTGTTTCTGCACTTCGTTTACGCTGGAACCGAATACATCACCGTTTATGAAGTGGCTGATGGGAAGCTGCTGGAAACCTATCAACTCGGTACGCTCCAACCCCAACGGACGTACACGTTTCTGAAAAGTAATGAAGTGTGTCCTACGTCGGTTCGCCAGGGTCAAACGCACGTCTTCTATGTGCAGATGCGCGGGGTATTCACCACGGCGCTGCCCATCTACGCCCAGGCAACGGGGACGCTATTGCAAACGTTGCACCGGGACGATCTGTTTTACGGCCTCTATTACGGATTCATACTGATTATCATTATTTACAGCCTGCTTTTATACGCTCGGCTTCGGGAAAACGATACGCTCCTGTATAGTATCTGGGTCATTTTTATGGGGCTGCAACTGGCTCTTTTCCGTGGCCATACTAACGAGTTTTTCTGGCCGTCGAACCCCGCTATCGAGCGCTACGCTACGGTCCTGGCCGGACTTACGGGGCTGGTGCATATCCCGTTCACACTGGCCTTTCTGCGTCTGCGCCAGAGAGCTCCGCTATTCTACAAACTGGGTATCGGCATACTGATTCTCTATGCTATCGGGATCATTCTCAACCTGATCGGCGTCAGTGCGTCAGTGGGCGAAAGTCGTCGGTTGGACTTTGTTCCCCAAATTGCCTTGCTGGAAGGCATTTTCAGTGTAACGGCGGGGATTATTATCTTCCGTCGGGGATTTCGGCCAGCCCTGTTCTACGTCATTGGTAACCTGGTCTTTTTTGCGTCTATTTTCCTTTTTCTGAACTACGCCAACGGTGCATTACCGTACTCGTTCTGGACCTACAATAGCCTGCATCTGGGATCGGGCATTGAGATTATTCTGTTTACCCTCGCCCTGACCAACAAGGTAAACCTGCTTAAACAACAGCAGGAAGCTGCCGTGCAGGAACAGCTTCGACTAACCGAAGCTAACCGGCAGTTAGTGGCCCAGCAGAATACTATACTGGAAGAAAAAGTAAGCCGACGCACGGCGGAACTGCACAGTCAAAAGGAAGAATTACAGAAAACATTAACTACGCTCCAGGCAACCCAGACGCAATTGATTCAGCAGGCAAAACTAGCGTCGCTGGGCGAAGTGACGGCGGGTATTGCCCACGAAATCCTGAATCCGCTCAACTTCGTCAATAATTTCGCCAAAATGTCGGTCGAGCTGGCCGATGAGTTAAAAGAAGGTGTAGAGATGAGCGACTATCCGTTGGTGACCGATCTGACGGGTGATATCCGAAAAAATTTACAGTCTATCGCACAGAACGGACAGCGGGCAGCAGACATCGTTGGAAATATGCTCGAACACGCCCGCACTGGCACCTCGGGCCCACGCCAACCTACTGACCTTAACGCTTTGGCCGACAGGTACATCCATTTGAGCTACCACGCCCTGCTGGCCAAAGACAAGTCGGGCTCGATGGCTCAACTTAACGCCCAGCTAATTACCGAACTAGACCCTGATGTGGGCATGATTGACCTGGTGCCGCAGGATATGGGGCGGGTGTTGCAGAATTTGTTCAACAACGCTTTTTACGAAGTGGCTCAGAAAGCCCGGAAGCAACCGGCCGATTATCAACCAACCGTTTGCGTTCGGACGGAACGGATGGCAAACGAAGTTAAGCTCACCGTATATGACAATGGTGCAGGCATTCCGCAGTCGATCCGTCCCAAGATTTTTCAGCCATTTTTCACGACTAAACCCACCGGACAGGGTATTGGGCTTGGCTTATCGCTCAGCTACGACATCATTACCAACGGTAACGGCGGTCATATAGACGTTCACACAGAAGAAGGCAAATTCACGGAATTTCACGTTTATCTGCCGCTTAGTCCCTCCGGATCATGATTTTTCAGGTACAACCTGCGTTCGGAATCCGCTTTCGTAGGTCCGGACAGGAGGGCTGATATAGGTTGCGGCTAATTGCCGTGCGGGGCCAATGAATCGCCCACTACGCTGCTACCTAAACGGTGGCCAGCCATCTACGAAAATGAACCGTATGATAACGGGATGTAACTCGTTACTGATGGATCACAAGTTGGCGTACCGGCAACTCAATAATTACCCAGGCAAACAGGCTGATATATAATCTTTTGCGCTAGATTTATAGTGATTTCCGTATTCTTCCACTTATGAAAACCCTTCTTTTCTGCTTTGCCAACGACCGGGACCGTCCGCTGCCAGAATTACGGCGCGAGGACGATACTATTGACCGATTGCTGGACCCGTTAAGCAGCCAACAGCATTTTCAAAAGATTCGGGATTCATTCGCTACAACCGACTCCGTTGCCAGCAAAATCATTACGTATCAGGACTCCTTGTGTCTGTTTCATTACAGTGGACACGCAGGTGCTTCCGTGCTCCATCTGGAAGATTCATCGGCCAGAGCCGTGGGGGTTGCGCAGTTGCTGGCACGTTGCCCGCAGCTCCGGTTAATCTTCTTAAATGGCTGTTCTACGCTGGAACACATCCAGCTGCTTCGGGAGCAAAACAGCAAAGCGGCTATTATTGCCACCAGCACCCCGGTTGAGGATACGGTGGCGACCCAGTTCTCGATTACGTTTTACCGCGCCCTGATCAGTGGCACGACCCTGGCGGAAGCACTGGAACGGGCACGTCTGGAACTCCAGGTCAAAGACGCAACCGTGATCGAAACCATCCGGGGCGGCATTGTTACCGAACTGGAAGAGGTGAGTCGAAATCAATGGTACTTCTCGACACCCGATGAAGTAACTACGCAATGGAAGCTGCCCGCCGGGGAGGAGCTACGCAGTGCCGAACGCCGGACCCGCTACGACCGCAACATCCGCCTGGCCCTGATTCTGGGCAGTATAGCGATTGTTGGCGGGAGTTATCAGTATTTTCGCACGCATCAGAGTTTCGACTACACGGTTTACCTACGCCCTGGGCAAGGACAGGCTCCGGTTGCGGGTAAAGTCAAACTACGGCTGCTTCTGGGAAATACGCCCCGTGAGGAAACAGCCGACGCAAACGGCCGGGTAGTGATTGCGGGGATACCATCTCAGTTTCAGGAAAAACCCGTTCGCATCGAACTGCTCAATAGCCCGGATCAGGCGTTTAGCAACGGTACATCCATCGATACGCTCCTATTGGCCGAAACCGAAGCCACATTGTCGTTAATTCCGCACCAGGATTTATGCTGCATTCGTGGCACGGTCTACGATAATAACGGCCAGCCCGTTCCAAAAGCCACCGTTTGGGCGGAGAACTTTCCGCCCCAGCAAACTGACAGCGTAGGGCGTTTTGTGCTCCCGCTGCCAGTACAGTACCAACAGGAAACCAGCATCCGCGTGACGGCCCGTAAAAACCAGCAGCAAGCTTCCGTACACGCAACTCCCCGCGAAGAAACGTCGGTATCACTTCCTCTATAGCCCATGAAAACGGTAATTGCACTAATCGTTTTAGTGAGTCTGCCGCTGCTAATGCAGGCGCAGGCTCCTTGTTTACAGGAATATAAGGGCGAAATAACCCTTTACACCAACAAAGGCCGATTACCTCAGATACCGATTGTGATTGACGGCAATCAGGGCCCCCTGAGCGATGCCAATGGTATCTTTCGGTATCGCCTGAATAAGTGTCCGGGCATGACAGTTCGCATCAAGTTAGGCGGCAGCAATTGGGATATCGTTAACCACAGTGAAATCTATTCCTATACGATCCGCCAGCTGGCCGACCCCTCTGATTTCCAGTTTAAGCTGATTGTGGCGCAAGTCCAGGACATTGAAAAAGCAAGACGGCAGTACTACGCTACTATTGCCGGCGTGGCGTTGGATAAAGGCCTGACGTCGATGAAAGGAGACATCAAGAAACTAACCGATCTGGTAGTTGATCAACAGCGGCTCATCGCAAATGGAGCGAAAAAACCTGACGGACAACCGCAACCATCAACCGGAGCTCTGGAGCAACGGCTGCAGCAGCAACAAAAAGAATATCAACGCGTACTGGATAGTCTGGTTAAAGCGCCTGCGATGCTCACCAGTCGCATCAATGAGTTGCAGAAATTACTCGAAAAGCAACGGGGGGCCGACAAACAACTGATCGACAGTCTGGATCGTGGAGGAGCCAACCAGAAAAGTAAAATTGCCGAATTGGAAAAAATCCTGGACCGACAGCGACAGGAAAATCAGCAGTTGTTGACGAAACTAATGCAGCAACAGGATTCGGCCCGACAGAACGATAAGTCCGGAGAGTTACGAAAACTTGTTGAACAGCAAAAACAGGAGAACCAGCGGCTGCTCGACAGTCTGGGCAAAAAGGAATTGGCCTGGCAAAAGAGTCGGCAGAACGAGCTGGCCAGTACCGAAAAAAATAAGACAATCGAGCAACTGCGCGATAGCCTGTCCCGGATGCAAAACCGCTATGAGCAGGCCCTGAGCGAACGGGATAAACAGCTGAGCGAAGCCCAGGCAATGGCGGCCGTTTTTGCGAAGCAAACCGCAATCGACAGTAGTTATCAGAAAGCGTTCCTGCAATACAAAGAAGGCCAGTTTGCGAAAGCGTTATCGGCGCTGGACGATGACGATATACGCATCAAACAATCCATGAAAAAGAGCGCCCAGGTGGGCACTGGCGCACCTCCGAATGGTGCATCTTCCAGTGTAAATGAGCAAACAAATCAAGGATCGGTGGAGGATCGGGCAGCCTACATCGGTAAGTGTTTGCTAAAAGCCAACATTTACCGTAGCCAGTACGACATGGAACAGGCGGCTCATTGGTATGAGGAAGCCATCCAGGCCGATCCGACGCAGGTGGAAAACATACTTACCTACGCCAACTTTTTACAGCAACTGAACCGGCCTCTTGAACCAGGGCGTTGGTATCAGAAAGCCTTAGACCTCAATCCACCCGCTTCGCTTAAGGCCGACATCTACGTCGAGTTAGGCTATTATCACATGGCCAACAATCGGTTCGAGGAAGCCGAAGCCGCGCTTCAGCAAGCCAAAACCCTAAGGCAACAACTGGCCCGGACCAATCCTGAGCAGAGTGAGTCGGGTCTGGCCCACGTACTGGACGGATTAGGGACACTTTACTCGAAAAAAAGACAATTCGATGAGGCTGAAAAAGCGTTTGTTCAGGCCAAGAACATCCGCGAGAAACTGGTTGAAAAGTACGCCGATGAGTTTGAGGCCGATCTGGCGTTTTCACTCAATAACCTGGGCACGTTTTATTACATCAACAAACGGTTAGGCGACGCCGGAAAGACGTACCTCCGCGCCAAAACGATTCAGGACCGGCTTGTTCGCCGGAATGCGGATCAATACGAACCGGATCTGGCATCTACCCTGAATAATCTGGGTACGCTCAATTCTGACCTGGAGCGGATACCCGACGCAGAAACGGCGTATAAACAGTCCAAAGCCATTCGGGAGAAGCTCGCTCAGAAAAATCCTGACCTATATGAACCGAGTCTGGCGCAGGTGCTCAATGATTTAGGCGATCTGTATACCCTGACGAAGCGGTATCCTGAAGCAGAAGCCTCGTATCAACAGGCCAAAACCATTCGGGAAAAACTCGCCCAGAAAAACCCCGACCAGTTTGAGGGCGATCTGGCACAAACTCTGACTGACATCGGTAATTTTTACCGGGATACCAAACGCTATCCCGAAGCCGAAGCAACGTATACGCGTGCCAAAACAATACAGCAGAAACTCGCCGGTAAGTTTCCCGAGCTGTTTGAACCGACCCTGGCGATGACGCTGGGCGATATGGGCTTTTACTACACCGAAATGAAGCGCTACCCCGAAGCCGAAGCCTTGTATCAAGAGGCCAAAACCATTCAGGAAAAGCTTGCTAAAAAGAAGCCAATCGACTTTGAACCCGACCTGGTGTATACACTGATGGATATGGGGAATCTCTACTTCGACACAGAACGGCCCAGAGAAGCCAAAGGTGCGTTTGTACGGACCAAAGACATCCTGGAGCGACTTGCGGCAACGGATGGTGGACAGGCAACCTCGCTCCAGATTCAGGTCCTGCATCGACTGGCGCTCCTAAGCGATGCGCAGGAGCGTAGCAGCTATTTTCTGGAAGCCGATTCCTTACAGCAAAAAGTGGTTGAACTGGTCGAAAAACAATTCGGTGATGCAGACTCAGCGCTGATGGCCCGTGAATTGAGCAACTGGTCGTATCACTCGCTTTTCAGCAGAAAGTTTGCCAAAGCGCAATCATTAGCGGAGAAGTCGCTTTCCTTCGATGACCACGAAGCATGGGTTAATGCCAATTTAGCAATGGCCTACCTGATGCAGGGCAAACTTGACGATGCCAAATCGCTCTACACATATCTGAAAAACAAACCCCACCGATCCGGCAGGTACAAAAAGACTTTTTTGGCCGACCTCGATGAATTGGAAGCCGCCGGTTTGACTCATCCAGATATGGCGATAATTCGCAAATTATTAAATCAATAGGAGTCTGGGCTTATAGTGAACCCAGACTCCTATCAGAAGTATCTTTAATCACTTTAACGAAACTGACTTGCCTGATTTTGCGGAGGCTTTGGCCGCTTCCAGAATTTCAACAACTGTTACGTTGACCGGTAATTCATATAAATCGTTTTCATCCAGTTTCAGGCGGCCTTGCACTACGTCTGCCAATACCGAAAAAGGATCGGTAAAAGGGGCTGGCCGGGGATCAAGTTTTTTTCGTTCTTCCGGGGCTTTACCGTCTAACCGTTCCCTGACGGTTGTTGCATCAATAGCCACAGCGTATCCCTTTGTTCCGTACACTTCCATGTCCTTGCGGGCAAATGTCCAGTTCCAGGAGCCCTGAATAATACATTGGGCAGTCGGGTACTGCAAAACGATGGTAGCTTCATCGTCGACGTTCGGATAGATATTTGGTTTATTTTGATGCGTAACGGCCATTACGGAAAGCGGGCGTTTGCCTTTCATCAACCAGGTCATCAGGTTAGCGCCATAACAGCCAAAATCGACCAAAGCACCCGCTCCGTTTTTGGCAGGATCAGTTAAAATGGCAAAAAACTCGTTGCTGACGTTAATTTCTTTAGGCCCCTGATGCCCGTCATTGACCATAACTTTTCTAATCTCCCCTAATTTTCCGGCCTGATACAATTCATTAACATACTGGTTGCTGGCATACCAGGACGTTTCGAAATTGGTCAGGACTTTAATCGTATTCTTCTGAGCAAGGGCTTGAATTTCTTTTGCATCGGCAAACGTAGTAGCCAATGGTTTTTCCACCATTACATTTATTTTTCTGGGAGCACAGGCACGTACGATCGTGATATGGTCACTGATTGCTCCAAAAGCCGAAACAGCCTCTGGTTTTGTCTGATCCAGCATCTTCGTTAAATCACTAAAAAACAGCTTCTTATCCAGATTATATCGTTTAATAAAACGATCAACCAGTTCCTGATTCGGTTCGTAAATACCAACCAGCTCAACGTCCTTTTTATCTGGTCGGTTAAAAATCCAGCCTACATGTCCATGACTTAAACCAGCAATGGCAAGCTTCAATGGTGTTTGTGCGCGACCAGATGTGATCAGGGAAGCAAGAAGCAAAAGAGTTACTAAATAGTTCATTGGCTTAAATGGAGGCAAGTGTAGTCAATCACTACCTGCTAAAGGCTTGCATCTACCTGCACATACTGCCTTAGAACGACCAAAATGAAGTTGCGGACCGAATAGATCACTGATTTCATAGGCCTTCTGCTCGCATTTTTTGGATTACATCAACAGGATACCGGAACACCTGGTTGAGAGTTTGCGAACCGATTCAGATATAAGAGCATTCATAGTCGACAATCTAGCACTATAAACTCGGATAACAATCGCTGGATCAGCTCCTTACCCTCGAAAGCCAGGAGAATTTCGCCCGCTTCGTTGGTGATGGCAATCAGTAATATGTAGTGGGTTATGGTGCCGGTTAATCACTTCGTTCCTTGATTGATTATTCTGTTTCTATATTGGGTAGATATGGAAAATAGGAAATCGCCACTGCCTTTCACCACTAGCCTTTTTCTGGATTTCCTCAGAATTTGCTCAGCTGTTATAGTCCTACTCGTTCATTCAGAAGAAAAGCTTTCTCCTTCACCCAAAATCTTTAGAGGTGATACAGGCCACTATGCCGTTATTATTTTCTTTGTCCTTTCTGGCTATGTTATTTCATACAGCACAGCAGGAAAATCAAGCGCCTTAGGTTATGCAATTGCGCGACTCACCAGGCTATATTCAGTCTTAATCCCAGCCCTATTCCTTACCGTACTGATTCACTTTTTCATTTTTTACATTGATCCTGTTCTGGCTGACCAATACACCAGAAGGTATGAAGTGATTCGGTATCTACTATCGGTTTGTTTCTTATCTCAAATCTGGGGACTTTCATCTTACCCTACCATAAATTCACCGCTTTGGTCTCTATGTTATGAATTTTGGTATTACCTATTTTTTGGTCTCTGGATTTATGGAGGACGTATTAGTGCTAAAGGCAAACTCCTTGCAATCTTGGCGTGCCTACTGGCAGGCCCGCAAATAGTGCTTCTTATGCCCGTATGGTTAATGGGATGTTACATACAACGCCTTCCCAAATCAAATCTAGGAATCAGTTTACTTTGCGTCCTATCAATAGTGTCAGTTACGGGAGCTGTCATTGCCTTTTCAAATCCAGGGATGCCTTATTCAATTGGTTATCCGCCATTTTATTTTTCCAATCAATTCATTACCGATTGGCTATTTGGAGTTTTTATTGCGGCCACCATCTACTTCTTTCCGTTTCAAGACCTGCACCTGCAAAAACCAGCTTGGTTTACCCAATTTAGGCTCATTGCCGATCTAACATTTTCACTCTATATTCTACATTACCCGCTTATTATTTTATTTCAATCTCTGGTAAGCTATACCTCAAAATGGTGGATGCCAATCGCCTTATGCATTGGCATCGTCGCTATGATTATAGGCTATGGAATAGAGCAGAAACGGCAAACCTGGAAATCGTTTTTTGTGTCGTTTTTTGATAAAGCTTTGCCTTTTATAAGAAATACAAGGGCGACGGTATAGGCACGTTTATATAAAGCCCAGTAATTACGATCATAGGATTTATGCATCCTTGGTTTTCACACCAATTGCTTATTGGCGTCGCCCGATACTCAATTCGTGCTTAGGTTAACCCGAAAGAAAGGAGGGTCGAGGTTCATTACCTCGTAATACCCGACTGAGTTATCTGCTGTCTGTGTCGCGCCAGAACGGCACAGTGTATCAACCAATCCTTCTTAAAGAAGGGTTGGTGCGGCAATTCAGGAATCAATTAGATTATCGAGGAATCCGGGGTTGTAAAATCATTTTTCCATACCTTTTTTCACAGCAAAATCACAAACATAAAAAAGGCAGTGCATTCCACAAGAAGTGAGAATGATCCCAAATAGGTGACAAGAAAGCGATAAGTAACAGAAAGGCGGGAAAACACAAAAGCCACTGATTATCAGTGGCTTTTGCTTTCTCTTAGTTGCTCTTGGTAGAGCCTTGGGTACCAGGAGCGGGAGTCGAACCCGCACGAGCCGTAAAGCTCACAGGATTTTAAGTCCGGCGTGTCTACCAATTCCACCATCCCGGCGCTTCCACAGAAGCGGACATTTACGAAAAAAGCACCGTGGGTCGGTGCCTTTTTCGTGGAGCGAAAGACGGGGTTCGAACCCGCGACCTCGACCTTGGCAAGGTCGCGCTCTACCAGCTGAGCTACTTTCGCATTTTCAATTTGCCCTACCTCGGCGAATTGTGGATGCAAATTTAGTGGGTTTTATCCGTTTGTCAAGTCTATCGCTGAAAAAAAATTACCTATTCTCCTCGTATATGCCACTCAAAACTGATTACGAACGAGTTAATACAATTAAAACCAGAAAAAAACTATTCAAGCCAATGCTCGAAATCCACATCATCCGCATAGTTGTCCGATAATTCGCCAGACTATTGTCTCGATATACCAGCCAAAACCAGCGCAGAAAGAAAACAACAGCCGGAAACAGAAACGCCAGATATAGTAATACAACATAGCTACCGTCAAAATAGGTATAGAAGCCAATTAACGACAACGCATAAAGTATCACCGCACTAAAGAATGTTCCCCGAACTCCCATCATCCGACTGATGGTCATATCGCCCCGGCGCGCATCTTCTTCATGCTGATATACCTGCGTAACAGGATATAAAGCCATCAGATTTAACATAGCCAGCAAGCCACCAAAGAGGAGTTTAGGTTCCGTAATAGCAGATAACGGTAAATTATTGATGGAAATATAGGTCATGACGTACGTTAGCCCTCCCTGAAGAATACTGATCAGGAACCAGCTCAAAATCGGGTACTTCTTGAGTCGTATCCGGTCGTGGCTATATGCTTTTGTAACAAATCCGTAAACAAGTAAGTAGAGTATAAAAGGCCAGTTAACAAACATTCCCAGCAAAAGCGCGACCCCATCGAGCACCCACGATACCCAATACAGATCTTTGTCGACGGGAGGGGGCGTTTCCAGGCCGCCAATGCTGCCTTCATCTTTGTCAAAATAGCTATTATAAGCATTACTGGCCGGATAAAGCAGCAAATGCACAACCAGAAGCACAATTATAGATTTAGTAAGATCTGGAGCCGCTGATTGACTAATGGCAAACCAGAACATCGGCAATAAGAAAAACGAGAAGGGTACGCGCAGGTGAAGCCAAATAGTACGGGCGGTCATGGCGTGTTTTTAATGAGAGTCGTCAATTTACAGAACTTTCGGCAATCAGCATAGTTATACAACCAATGGCGTTCTATGAATAAATGAACGCGTCGGCGAATGGCTCCACGGCAATCTCAATCAGACGGTTATATCAATGCTATCGGTACTGCAGTACCTGCTTACTATGCCTCTCAACAACATGCGGCAGAGTTCATGGCCGATCTCCTTCAGTTCGATGATCGCGATCGCCGTCGATTAATGACTTTGTACCGCTATACCCGCATCGAAAAGCGGCATACGGTTATGGCCGATTATACCCGCTCAATGGGTGAATTTACCTTCTACCCCAACACGCCGGGTATGGAGCCATTTCCGACGGTGAGCCAGCGAATGGGCGTTTATCGACAGGAAGCAGTTCCACTAGCCTTGAAGGCCATTAGCGATTGTTTTAGTAGCTATCCCGACTTCGACCCACAAACCATTACCCATTTGATCACCGTTAGTTGTACGGGGCTGTATGCACCAGGGCCAGACATTGAGATCATTGAAGCGCTTGGCTTATCCACGAACACTCAACGGCTGGCAATCAATTTTATGGGATGCTATGGGGCTTTCAACGGCCTGAAAGCGGCCAATGCTATTGTTCGGTCTGAGCCGGATGCAAAAGTACTGGTCGTTTGTATTGAATTGTGTACTATTCACTTTCAGAAGAAAACAGAAACGGACTATTTACTTTCAAATGCTCTGTTTGCCGATGGGTCGGCTGCCGTGTTGGTCGAAAGTAAACCCCGCGCTCAGCAATCGTTTCGCCTTCGATCGTTCTATTGTGATTTGCTGCCCGAAGGAAAAGACGCTATGGCCTGGCATATTAGCGATTTCGGCTTCGAAATGACCCTTACGGCTGAGGTGCCTAATCACATTCAGCGAGGTATTGGCCAGCTCATGCAACGGCTGCTGGCTCAATGCGATTTGACATTAGGCGATATTGGTCAGTATGCGCTACACCCTGGCGGTCGTCGAATCCTGGAAGTAATCGAAGAACAACTCGGCATTACAGCCAATGATGACCGTTATGCGTATAACGTGTTGCGACAATTTGGGAATATGTCATCGGCAACGGTCTTATTTGTCTTAAAAGCAGTTTGGGAAGACCTTATTTCCGGGGTAGCCAGGCTCGATACTGACCGGCCCAATATTCTGAGTTGCGCATTCGGGCCGGGCCTGACCCTGGAAGCTATGGTTCTCGAAGCCCTTGTCAATAAATCATCTATAATTCCTGATTTCGCTACGTCAGAATCTTCCAGCGCATTAGTCCCAGTTTTGTAAAAAAATACAACAGGGAGGTTCGAAGAACGCCTAAGCCATAGATGGAGCTTCTACGGAAGTTGATCGACGAGGCTTCCTCAAAGTATTTTGTCGGACAGGTAACTTCGGCAATCTCATACCCCTTGTAGAAAATCTGGGCGATCATCTCGTTATCAAAAATGAAATCGTCGGAATTATGCGTAAAGTCCAAACTTCGCAATACTTCCCCTGAAAAAGCCCGGTAGCCCGTGTGATATTCCGACAGCTTCTGATTCATCAACAGGTTCTGCGCAAAGGTCAGAAATCTGTTGGCGATGTATTTGTACATTGGCATGCCCCCTTTGAGCGCCCCTTTTCCCAAAATCCTCGACGCAAAAACGACCGGATAAAGCCCGTTACCAATGATCGAGATCATGGCGGGTAGCAGCATGGGTGTATACTGGTAATCAGGATGCAACATCACAACAATATCAGCTCCCAGCTCCAGGGCTTTGGCATAACATGTTTTTTGATTACCGCCGTAGCCTTTATTCCGGTCATGCCGGATAACGTGCCGGATTCCCAACTGCCGGGCAACGTCAACGGTATTATCAGGACTGGCATCGTCTACCAGAATTACATCATCGACAAGATCAAACGGAATTTCCCGGTATGTACGCTCAAGCGTTAGTGCTGCCCGATAAGCGGGCATTACCACAATAACTTTTTTATTATTAAACATAGGCCAAAACTAACGGGTTAGGGGCATTATGCCAATTATTTGCTCAACGAAGCCGGTAGCTTCAACAGTTTGAGCGTAGATTTGCGGATTGATGTCAACTTTTCCGTCTTCACGGCGTTAGTTTGCTATCCGCCTTATTGTTTATGCTCTCCAACGAAACTGTATTTTTCCTCGCATTCGCTACGTTTGTTCTGCTCATCATGGCCGTTGACCTGGGAGCATTTACCAAACAAAAGAGTCACATTGTCGAATTTAAAGAAGCAGCAATCTGGAGTACGATTTGGGTTGCTCTTTCTATTGCCTTCTACTTTTTTCTACAACAATTCGGTTATCTCGTCCATGGCATTACCGACATGGCCCGGCTTGAGGAAATCCGAAACCGCTACGCTGAACACGTCAAATTAATCCCTAACAATTTTCCGGCCAGTTTAGCAAACTTCCAGGCAAATATGTCACTGGAATACATAACAGGTTATTTGGTCGAGTATTCTCTTTCTGCCGACAATATTTTCGTATTTATTCTGATTTTCAATTCGTTTGGTGTTCACCAGCGTTTTTACAAAAAAATTCTGGTCTGGGGAATTCTGGGAGCCATCATTCTACGGTTTATCTTCATTTTTCTCGGCTCAGCGCTGATTCAACGGTTCGAGTGGATCATGTATCTGTTCGGTGCCTTTCTGGTCTATACGGGTGTTCAGTTGTTTTTTCAGGGCGATGAAGACGAGAAAATTGAGCCTTCCAAACACCCCGTTGTTCGATTCGCCAGTAAATACCTGAATGTTTATCACCGAAACGTGACGGACAATTTCTTCGTCCGCCGTAAGTCTGATCGAAAGCTGTTTGTCACACCCCTGTTTATCATTGTCATTGTCGTGGCGTTTACCGATCTGGTCTTTGCCGTTGACTCTATACCGGCCATTTTCTCGATTACGAAAGATCCTTACATCGTCTTCTTCTCGAACGTTTTTGCCATCATGGGCCTTCGTTCCATGTTCTTTTTCCTGTCGAGTATCATGAGCAAGTTCAGGTTCCTCAAAGTCGGCCTGGCGGTTCTCTTAACGTTTATCGGCGTTAAGATGCTCACTGAACACTGGCTGGCGGAGATAGGCTTCCAACCGGTTTATTCCCTTTATATTATTGTCGGTATTTTAAGTGTAAGTATTCTGGCATCCTGGCTGATACCTGAAAAAAGTCCGAACCCAGATTCTTAAGATTAAGAAGATTTTCAGGATTTTGCGTTTTAATTCTGTGAATCAGACAAATCTTGTGAAAATCGATCAAAATCGCCAGCAGGTTCAGACCATACTCCGTGCGTTCCGACGACGGCTGACTAATCTTAGCAGCCGTAATCGATCCTTGTTATTGACAAGCTTACCAGCCGGGCAATTTCTAGACCTGCACGAAACTGATTTTCTGCTTAACAAATCATCCTTTACCCTGATTGCTGATCTTATTGGTCGGAAAGCATCCCTGACAATAAGTGAGGTGCTTGACCCCCGGCAGGAACGCAGCAATGAAGTAAGTCAAAAAATCAGACGTATTGCCCGGACGGCTACGTTCATAACCGAAGAACGCGGCACGGAGGATTTATACATTGGCTGGCCATTTGTACGGGGTAAATTCCTGGATGATACCGTCGTTCATGCACCGCTTCTTTTTTTCCCTGTGCAAATTGAACAACAGGGTAAGTTCTGGAAACTGATACGGCGAGGTGACGAATTTGCTTTTCTTAACCCGACGTTTGCGTTGGCTTATGGGCAATTTAATCAGGTCAAAATTTCAGACGAAGTCCTTGAAAAACCGCTGGATGATTTTGACCGCGATGCGCTCAATTTTCGTACGCAGCTTTACGAGTGGCTCAAATCCAGTCCGCTGGAAATCAACTTCAATCAGAATCTTTTCGTCGATACCCTCCAGTTTTTTGATAAACAGACGGCCAAAAGCCTTGGTCAACTGGAGCGCATAGGTGAATTAAAACTCTATTCTGAAGCTGTTTTGGGCATTTTTCCTCAGGCCGGATCGTTTTTAGTACCCGATTATGATGCGCTTCTGGCAAGAGACGAGGAGCTGGATGCAGACAATGACGAATTTCAGGGATTATTTCCCTCCGCCCTCTCCTTCTCTACATCCCCATTCCTGTCCGAAAACAAAATTCATACTCCTCTGCCGCTCGATGCTTCGCAGGAAGTCGCCTTACGAGCGGTGAAAAGTGGGCAGTCGCTGGTTGTGCAGGGCCCTCCGGGCACCGGTAAGTCTCAGCTGATCGCGAACTTAATGGCCGATGCGGCTGCCGGAGGTAAGCGCGTATTGCTTGTCTGTCAGAAACGGGCTGCGCTGGATGTTGTTCAGGAACGTCTCCGACAGGTCGGTATGGCCCCGTTTCTGGCCCTTATTCATGACTTTCAGGACGACCGTCGCGCACTGTATGCACAGATTGCCGGACAGGTTGAGCAACTGGACAGTTACCGTCAGAAAAACAACAGCCTTAATGCGGTGTTGCTTGAACGGGATTTTGATCAGGAAAGCCGTCGAATTGATGAGGCAGTCACTGAACTTCAAGCATTTAAAGAGGCTCTTTTTAATGTCAATGAGTGCGGAGTTTCTGCCAAGGAACTTTATTTAACGACTAATCCAGATGGTCCTTCGATTCCGCTGGAAGAAAGTTATCCACATTTCCCTGTTAACACTGTGGATAACTTTCTTCGGCGGCTGGGCGCTTATGTAGATTATCAACAACGGCTAGAATCGAACCATCTCTGGAGTCAACGAGTTAGCTTCAGTTCGTTTGCCCCACTGGATTTGGCGAAGGCTGATCAGACTATTAAACAATGGTCTGAGACGGCACAAATGGCAATTGAACAAACAAGTATTCTTCTAGGCCAATCGCCCTCTCTACCTCAATTAACTGACTGGTTATCAAATGATTGGGGGTTAACCGCGTTACTGTCTCTGCTCGATGACACCAATGAGACAGAATTCTGGCCAATTATACACTATCTGCGAAGCACTCCTAACCATCCTGCTTTTAATAGTGGTGAGATTCAGCTCGAAACATTGGCCGATGATTGGGAAGAAGCGCTGGTTTCTCCAGGCCCCGAATTGACGCTATCGATGGCTGAAATTCCAGCATTTGAGCTAATGGTAGCCGACGCATTACAGGCTCGCCCGTCCTGGGTACGCTGGAATTGGTGGCAGTTAACCAGTGCAGGCAAAACCCAGCTTCAGGCTGTAGCGGCTTCCAATCAGTTGACCCTGTCAGAAAGAGATCTGCAAACGCTTCGGATCCGGGTAGCAAAACGAATCCAGTTCGAGACGATTAAGCGGCAAATTAGCCCGCTGATAGCCAATCTGCCGCTAGCTGAGACCCCTGCCGGTTTACGGCTTCTTCGTCGGGCGATTCACTTTGTTGAACGGTTAAAAACGATTCGGGTACTCAATCAATTGCCGATATCAGCCTGGCTTACAAGCCTTACATTTCGTGATACTATTGCCCGCTTGCTCTCAACGGCAGGTATGGTCGATCAGCAACGAATCACTTCACAGAAATATCTACCTGACTCCCAGTTGGAAGCAATCTGGCAGAACCACTCATTGGCCGATCTCCTTCGTCAATCGCTCCGTCAGGATTTTGACTTACTGGTGGAGGCAGACCGGCTCAAAGAAGGGTTTTCAGAAATTGAACAACTGGTCGTTGAACAACTGGGTTCCAAGAATCCAGCCGAATGGGTCGAGACGTTCACGAACTCCCTTCGCTTAGCCTGGCTCGATCACCTGGAGCGTAAATATCCTGAACTCCGCAGTGTTTCTTCGCTGAAAATGAGGCACACTGAAGATGCCCTACAGGAAAGCGTTCAGCGTAAACAGACGCTTAGTCGTGATATCCTGCTTATGAAACTTCGGGAGCAAACCTACCGTAATCTGACCTTCAATCGACTCAACAACATTGTAACCTACCGCGATCTGCTTCATCAAACAACCAAGAAGCGAAACATCTGGCCCGTTCGGAAACTAATGGAGTCGTTTGCCGAGGAGGTTTTTAAACTTGTGCCCTGCTGGCTTGCCTCACCCGAATCAGTATCGGCAATGTTCCCGCTTCGCGAAGGGCTTTTCGATCTCGTCATTTTCGACGAAGCTTCCCAGTGCTTCGCAGAAAATGGCATTCCAGCGATGTTTCGGGCTAAGCAGGTCGTTGTCACTGGCGATAATCAACAACTTCGACCTAGTGATCTTTATCGTGTTCAGTTAGACGATCCGGAAGCAGTTGATGAAACGCTTCCGACCGCGCTTGAAGTTGAATCGTTACTTGAATTAGCAGCACAGCAACTGCCGCAGATTTCGCTAACGGAGCACTACCGTAGCCGCTCTCTAGATCTCATCACGTTCTCGAATCAGCATTTTTATCAGAACAAATTACAACTCCTGCCTTATTTCAACGATGCCAATCGGCACGAACCCGCTATCCGTTATTTGAACGTTAAAGGCATCTGGGATAAAAACGCGAATCTCGCCGAAGCCGAAGCCGTTCTGGAACTTCTCGATCAAATCGCCCTTGAAATGCCCGGTCGATCGGTCGGTGTTGTGACGTTTAACTACCCACAACAGCAACTAATTCAGGATATGCTGGAAAGCAAGTCAGCGGGCATGTCTAATCTGTCTTCTGCTGATTCTGAGCGGGACTTTCCGGCACCTTTGCTGGTAAAAAACATCGAAAATGTTCAGGGTGACGAACGGGATATTATTATTTTCTCCATCGGTTATGCTCCTGACGAACGTGGACGGCTTTCGATGCAATTTGGTAGCTTAAATACAAAAGGAGGTGCCAATCGCCTGAACGTAGCTGTCACGCGAGCACGTGAGCGTGTGTATGTTGTTACCAGCCTTTGGCCCGAACAACTTAAGGTGACAGAGGCTGCGCATGAAGGCCCCAGGTTACTGCGCTCGTACCTTGAGTACGCTCTCAATGTAGCCAAGGGAGGTTTTGAACCTTATTATCAGGCCAATCCGACTCCGGCGATCAATTCACTTTTAAAAGTTCAATTAGAAGTACAGCATCCCGATTGGCAGCCCGAACTTCCTTTTGCAGACTTAACGGTTAAAGCTGACGGGGTTTATGAATCGCTTGTTTTAACCGATGATGAGGCCTATTACCAACAGTCGCTGAAGCAATCACACGCCTATTTACCGATTGCGCTTCGAGCCAGGAACTGGCCCTTCCAACGCTTCTGGAGCCGGGAATTCTGGCGATCAGCCGGTAATTAAAAAAGCCTGGACGAATCCAGGCTTTTTTAGTTTATTCATTCATCATGCCAACAAACTGATCAAACAGATAGCGCGAATCATGCGGCCCCGGCGACGATTCGGGATGGTATTGCACCGAAAAGGCCGGCTTATCTTTCCGACGAATACCTTCAATCGTTTTATCATTCAGGTTAATGTGAGTAAGCTCAACATTAGCCGTATCCATGACCTCTTCGGCCCGCACCGCAAACCCGTGATTTTGCGACGTTACTTCGCAATGGCCCGTAATCAAATTCTTGACCGGATGATTGAGGCCGCGGTGGCCGTTATGCATTTTGTAGGTCGAAATACCGCTTGCCAGCGATAAGATCTGGTGGCCTAGGCAAATACCAAACATGGGCGTTTCAGCATCCAATACCTGCTTTACGGTTTCAACGGCATAAGGCATCGCTGCGGGATCACCGGGACCATTGGCAATAAAATAGCCATTCGGCTTCCAGGCTTCTAATTCACTATATGGTGTTTTGGCCGGAAACACTTTGCAGAATACACCACGCTCATTGAAGTTGGTCAATATACTACGCTTTACCCCTAAATCCAGAACTGCTACCCGAAGCTTTGAATCCGGATCGCCCTGCTCGTACGATTCCTTTGTGCTTACTTCCGATGAAAGTTCAAGCCCTTCCATATCGGGCACTTTATGCAGTTCTGCCAATAAAACGACCGGATCAAGTATTTCAGACGAGATAATACAGTTCATTACGCCCTTCGAACGAATATAGCGTACCAGTTGCCGCGTATCGACACCATGAATACCAACAATATTAGCCTTTTCAAAGTAATCCTGAAGCGATCCATCGGCCGTATAGCGAGAATGGATATTTGAGAAGAAGTTACAAACCATCCCCCGAATCTTGACGCTATTAGACTCCTGTTCGGCATCATTCAACACACCGTAATTTCCGATGTGCGATGTGGTATTGATAATAACCTGCCCATAATAAGATGGGTCGGTGTAAATTTCCTGATACCCGGTCATGCCAGTATTAAAGCAAATTTCTCCGCCGGCTGTACCTTTTTTACCAAGTGCTAATCCCCGATATACGGTACCATCTTGCAAAACAAGCAAGGCCTCAGGTTGCTGCGTATGTTTCATTTATGCGTTTTGGCTTAAAAGACTAAAAAAAAGGGCTAACCAGTGCGGCTAACCCATTTCTATATGACTGGTTGGTAGATCACTCAATTATTCTTCTTTACCACCTTTCAAACGATCCTGTAATTCTTTCAGTTCGTCTAGTTTGCCATCACGTGCCAGAGCAGCCTGTTCGTTCCAGGTTGTTGCATCATGGACGTTAAAGCGAGAACCGGCGTCAGCCAGCACTTGCTGAACAGCTTCATCTTCTGAAGCAGCTAATTGTGCAAACGTAGTGATACCAGCGTTGTTTAGCAGCTCAGCAATTTTTGGTCCGATACCTTCAATCAGTGTTAGGTCATCACCCGTTGTTTGAGCTACTTCAGCAACAACCTCAGCAACTGGAGCTTCGGTCGCTTCGGCGGCAGGAGCAGCTTCAGCCGCTGGGCGAGCACTACCACGACGGCTACGACGTGTTTTGGTCGTTGATGCAGCTTTTTCAGCAGCAGCCGAAATCAGAATTTCGTTAAAATCAACTAATTCGATCAGGCAGGTTTCGGCATTATCACCTAACCGGTTACCCAGTTTGATGATCCGGGTATAACCCCCTGGACGGCTGGCGATTTTATCAGCTACAGCTCCGAATAGTTCTTTTACGGTTTCTTTGTTGGTCAGTGATTGGAACACAACCCGACGATTCTGGTAGGTATCGTCTTTAGCCCGCGTTAAAATAGGCTCCACAAATTTGCGGAGTTCTTTCGCCTTCGCTACGGTCGTCTCGATCCGCTTGTGCAGGATTAGCGAAGACGCCAAGTTCTGCAACATCGCTTCGCGGTGCGAGTGCGTCCGGCTTAGGTGATTATCTTTTTTACCGTGTCTCATTATCTTGTGAGGTTTACGGTCTATGGTTTACAGTTTACAGCTTTGTATCGAAACGTCGACGAGAAACCGTAAACCATAAACCGTAAACCGACTTAGTCTTCGTCTAATCTGTACTTAGCGACGTCCATACCGAACGTCAGGTTCTTTTCCGCAACGAGTTGTTCCAATTCCGTCAATGACTTCTTACCGAAGTTGCGGAATTTCATCATGTCCGAAATTTCTAACCGAACAAGATCACCCAATGTGCGCACATCAGCCGACTTAAGGCAGTTGTAAGCACGAACAGACAAGTCGAGGTCAGCCAACGAGGTTTTGAGCAGTTTCCGCATGTGCAGTACTTCCTCATCGACCACATTTTCTTCTTCAGGTTTCGTCGTCTCAAACGTCATCGTCTGATCCGAGAACAGCATGAAGTGCTGAATCAGTATATAAGCGGCACCTTTCAGCGCTTCTTCCGGGTGGATCGAACCATCTGTTTCGATGTCCAGCAAAAGACGCTCATAATCTGTTTTCTGCTCAACCCGGGTGTTTTCAACGCTATATTTTACGTTTTTAATTGGCGTATAGATAGCATCGATGGGTATATGGCCAAACGGAAGTTCATTCGCCCGTGGTTCATCAGCCGGAACATAGCCACGACCTTTTTCCACGAAGATTTCCATTTCCAGATCCCGTGTATCATCGATGTGGCAGATTTCCAGTTCTGGATTCAGCACTTCGAATGATGGCGAAAATTTGGATATATCACCAGCCTTTAAGACTGATTGCTTCTTGATGTTGACCGTAATTTTGTTGTCAACCATGTCTGAAATCTTCTTAAAACGAACCATTTTAAGGTTCAGAATGATTTCAGTCACGTCTTCAACCACACCCTCGATTGAAGAAAATTCGTGCAACACACCCGGAAATTTTACGCTTGTGATCGCATAACCTTCCAGCGATGACAGCAAAATACGCCGGAGCGCATTGCCGATTGTTACACCGTATCCTTTTTCAAGGGGTTTGAATTCAAACACCCCGTGAAAGTCGTCAGCTTTCTCCACTACGACTTTGTCGGGCATTTGGAACGCTAAAATTGACATACGTTTCGTATTGTTTACAGCAGTTCTCTGCCTTGGCGTGAAGACTGAAACAAGTTTATGGTTTTAATTAATGGGTTGAAGCATTTCATTGTAAGGAACGACAAACCAAAACAGTAAACCATAAACGATTTATACTAAAACCAGCAGAACCCGAATGAGTTCTGCCAGCCTGATTACTTCGAATATAATTCGACGATGGCCTGCTCGTTGAAGTTCTCAGGAATCTGATCCCGTTCAGGATAGCTGATGAACTTACCCGTTAGCTGCTGATTATCCCATTCAACCCAGTTGTAACGTTTGGTGTTACGAGCTGACAGGCTAGAAGTAACGGCTTCAAGCGACTTCGATTTTTCACGAACGCCGATCAATTGACCTGGCTTCAATGAATAAGAAGGAATGTTGACAACTTCACCGTCAACAATAATATGCTTGTGTGATACTAACTGGCGAGCTGCCCGACGTGATGAAGCGATACCAAGGCGATAAACGGTGTTATCTAACCGAGCTTCGCACAACTTCAGCAGGTTTTCGCCGGTGATACCTTCCCGAACCTGAGCCCGGTGGAACAATGCCCGGAACTGGCGTTCCAGAATGCCATAGGTATATTTTACTTTTTGCTTCTCGAGCAATTGGAGCGCATATTCGGATTGTTTCCGTTTGCGTCCGCGACCGTGCATACCCGGTCCGTAATTTTTCTTTTGGAGCGCCTTGCTCGGTCCCAGGATGGGCTCGCCGAACTTACGCGAAACTTTGGCTTTAGGCCCAGTGTAACGTGCCATTCTTCAATGAATGAATAATTGTGAAACATTGGACAGACACAACCGAATGTCGCCTGCCCCTATTCATGCCATCCGTAATTATACGCGACGACGTTTTGGCGGCCGGCAACCATTGTGCGGCAGCGGGGTAATATCACGAATCGTGGTTACTTCGATCCCGGAGTTCTGAATGGTACGGATAGCCGATTCACGACCTGATCCTGGACCTTTCACAAACACTTCTGCTTTGCGCATACCCAGATCGTGGGCAACGGCAGCACAGTTTTGAGCGGCTGTCTGAGCAGCATACGGCGTGTTTTTTTTAGAGCCACGGAAGCCCATTTTACCGGCCGATGCCCAGGAGATTACCTGGCCGTTCATGTTGGTGATCGAAATGATGATATTGTTAAACGTAGCCCGGATGTGTACCTGGCCAACCGATTCAACAACTACCACCCGCTTTTTCGCTTTGTCTTTGCGTTTTGCTTGAGCCATTGTTTTTTAGGTAATCGTCATTGCCATAAGCTGCCATAATTTGTTATCGATTGGCTTCTAGCAGCCGATAACCGCACATGACTATCATTATGACCAGAAACGACCAATTAATTATTTGGTGACTTTCTTCTTGTTAGCAACAGTCTTCCGTTTACCCTTACGAGTTCGGGAGTTGTTTTTCGTATGCTGACCACGAACGGGCAAGCCTTTCCGGTGGCGTAGGCCCCGGTAGCAACCAATGTCCATCAAGCGTTTGATGCTCAACTGAACTTCAGAACGTAGCTGACCTTCTACCTTGTACTCGTTTGAGATCGCATTACGCACGGCGCTAGCTTCTTCATCCGACCACTCGCTGGCTTTTTTGTCAACATTGATACCTGCATCGGTCAAGATTTTCTTTGCCCGGCTGCGGCCAATGCCGTAGATGTATGTCAGCGCGATTTCGCCACGCTTCTTGTCTGGAATATCAACACCTGCAATACGTGCCATTCTTAGCCTTGTCTTTGTTTATAACGGGGATTCTTCTTGTTGATCACGTACAGCTTTCCTTTCCGACGGATCACGATGCAGTCTTCGCTGCGCTTCTTGATGGACGCTTTAACTTTCATGATAAAAAAGTTTTCAGTTATAAGTTTTCAATTGTGAGTTGTCAGATACTGACTGATAACTCTAAACCGAAAACTGTAAACTCATTTGTATCGGTACACAATCCGTGCCTTACTTAAATCATAAGGCGACATTTCCAGTTTCACGCGATCTCCTGGTAAAATTTTGATGTAGTTCATCCTCATTTTACCAGAGATATGAGCGATTACCTCGTGCTTGTTTGCCAGTTCGACCCGGAACATTGCATTTGATAATGCCTCCAAAATCACACCATCCTGTTCTATAGAATTCTGCTTTGCCATGTTCGCTTTATGCCGCCATCAGTTCCTGTGTTTCGACCATCAGGCTTGTGTTCGCGGTGACTGCTTCAATGTATTCAAAGGTTGTCAGAATCTCCGCTTTACCTTTACGAACAGCTATTGTATGTTCGAAGTGAGCAGAGGGTTTACGATCGGCCGTTCGAATTGTCCAGCCATCACGCTCCTGAAAAATTCCTTTTTTCCCGAAGTTAATCATCGGCTCAATCGCCAAAATCATACCTTCACGCAATTTTGGTCCTTGTCCTCGTTTGCCATAATTTGGCACCTCAGGAGCTTCATGCAGGTTCTGACCAACGCCATGACCTACTAACTCCCGAACGACTGAATACCCGAATTTTTCCGTGTATGTCTGAATGGCGTACCCAATATCGCCTACCCTATTCCCTTCAACAGCCTTTTCTATACCAATATAGAGTGACTCTTTTGTCCGGGTCAGCAATCGCCGTGTTGCGGGATTAACGTCTCCAACGGGATAGGTATAGGCACTATCGCTATGATAGCCATTAAGTTTTACTCCGCAATCGATCGAGATAATGTCACCGTCGCGAAGCTCATATCGGCTTGGAAATCCGTGGACAACCACATCATTAACCGATATACACAATGAAGCCGGAAACTTATTATAACCTAAGAAAGATGGAGAGCCACCGTTATCCTTAATAAACGTTTCGGCGACCCTATCCAGTTCCTTTGTCTGAATGCCAGGACGGATTAGCTTGGCTACTTCAGCGTGAGCTTTTCCAAGTACCTGAGCACTGATTTTTATCAGGGCGATTTCTTCATCGCTCCTGTAATAAATCATTTTTTCTTTCTTATCAGAACTAGCCATTTTTGTTAGGCTGCAACTGTCTCGTTAGTCCGGCCCTGTACGCGACCAGACTTCATCAATCCTTCGTACCGACGCATTAACAGATAGCTTTCGACTTGCTGTAATGTATCGAGTACAACACCGACCATGATAAGCAGTGACGTTCCGCCAAAGAATTGTGCAAAACCACTGGTCATACCCAGCAAGTTAGCAATGGCTGGCAGGATAGCCACAATCGCCAGCATGATCGCCCCTGGCAAGGTAATCCGGTCCAGAACTGTACCAATGTATTCAGAAGTCTGAATTCCTGGTTTAACTCCTGGAATGAATCCACCACTGCGCTTCATGTCATCAGCAATTTGAGTCGGGTTAACCGAAATCGCTGTATAGAAGAACGTGAAGATGATGATCAGCAAAGCAAACAGAACGTTATATTGCCAGGTGGTATAGCTTTGGAAAGCATTTTGCACTCCTGCGGCAAAATCGCTTTTCTCAGCAAACAATCCCGACAGATAACCGGGAATAAACATCAGTGCCTGAGCAAAAATGATCGGCATTACACCAGCAGCATTCAGTTTCAATGGCAGATATTGCCGTTGTCCACCTACCACTTTGTTTCCAATTACCTGTTTGGCATACTGAATTGGAATCCGACGAACGGCCTGAGTCAATACAACTGCTCCCATAACAACGAAGTATAGAGCAACTAACTCAAGTACGAACAGCAGAATACCACCTGTTCCTCTCGACTGCTGTTCGCCAATGATAGCGCCCGGTAGCCGGGAAACAATCCCGATCATAATGATCATGGAGATACCATTTCCGATGCCCTTGTCTGTTATCCGTTCACCCAGCCACATACAAAAGATCGTGCCTGAGGTTAAGATAAACAGGGAGGAGATTGTGAACAGACCTCGATCGATCAGGAGTGCTTCAGCAGGAATCGTTGTACGGATGTAGGTAATTGCCTGCACTGCCGTTACACCAATTGTCAGAACACGTGTGATCTGATTCAATCGCTTACGACCCGATTCGCCTTCCTTCTGCATTTTCTGGAAGTAAGGCAAAGCCAGGGTAAGTAGCTGAATAGCGATCGATGCCGAGATGTATGGCATGATGCCCAATGCGAAAATAGACGCTTTGCTGAACGCACCACCCAAAAAAGTGTCTAACAAACCGAGTAATCCCTGCGGATTCAGATTCAGTTTGTTAGGGTCAACGCCCGGTAGCACAATTGCTGAACCAAGACGAAACGCCGTAATAAACAATAGCGTGTTGAGGATACGACTCCGCAACTCATCTATTGCAAAAATATTCTTAAACGTGGTGATCAGTCGGTTCATAAAAGTAGGCGGCTGATGCCGTGCTCACAACTTAGTTCGTTGCTTCCTCTTTCGCTTGTTTAGCGGGCACAATTGCTTTACCACCTGCTTTTTCGATCGCTTCTTTAGCGCTACTCGAGAAAGCATGTGCGTGAACTTCTACAGCCGATGTCAATTCACCACGGCTTAAGATTTTCACAAGATCTTTTTTGCTTACCAACCCGTGCTGAAGCAGGAAGTCGATATCCACTACGGTTGCTTTGGTTTCGTCAACCAAGGCCTGGATCGAATCCAGATTGAGAGGTTTGTACTCGACGCGGTTGATATTCTTAAAGCCAAATTTCGGCACACGACGTTGCAATGGCATCTGGCCACCTTCGAAGTGTGTCTTGCGACTATAACCTGAGCGCGACTGCGCTCCTTTGTGACCACGCGTAGACGTTCCGCCCATGCCTGATCCTTGCCCGCGTCCGACTCGCTTGCGCTCTCTGACGGAACCTTTTGCCGGTCTAAGGTTGCTTAAATTCATGTTATTATTATTAAAAAAACCGATTCTTTTGACCTCTCAATACGCACATGACACCAGGCCATGGCAAACAGGAAGCCAAAAGAATCGCAAAGATACTTAAATTTCTTCAACCTTCACTAAGTGCTGTACTTTGTTGATAGCACCTTTTAAAGAGTCGTTGTATTCCAGCTCAACGCTACGGTTGATTTTGCCCAAGCCTAACGACTTGATCGCATTTTTTTGAGATAGCGGTCGTTTGATGGTGCTGCTGACCTGCGTGATGCGTACTCGTGCCATGTCTGTTGCTCCTTTCTAATTAACCGTTAAACACTTTAGCCAGACTTATCTGACGCTGGAATGCCACCTGATGAGGTAAGCGCATTTTCAGCAGTGCATCTAAGGTAGCTTTCACTACATTGTGCGGGTTCGATGAACCTTTCGATTTTGCCAATACGTCGCGTACACCAGCTGATTCAAGAACAGCCCGCATAGCACCGCCGGCGATAACACCTGTACCCGGTGCTGCTGGCTTCAGCAGGACAAAGCCACCGCTGAATTTACCTTCCATTTCGTGAGGTACCGTATGCTTCAGGAGGGGAATCTGCACCAGATTTTTCTTAGCATCTTCTACACCTTTAGCAATCGCATCCGTCACTTCATTGGCTTTTCCTAGTCCGTATCCGACGACACCGTTACCGTCTCCGACAACGACAATTGCCGAAAAACTGAACCGGCGACCACCTTTTACCACCTTCGCAACGCGATTGATGGCTACCACCTTTTCTTTCAGGTCGGCTTCGTTAAACTTTGTCGGTCTTGCTGCGTTCGTGTTCATCATTTAGAACTTAAGGCCACCCTCGCGGGCTGCGTCGGCCAGTGCTTTTACTTTACCGTGATACAAATAACCATTACGGTCGAACACGACAGTGTCAATGTTCTTGGCAAGGGCTTTTTCGGCCAGCCGTTGTCCGACTTTCTTCGCCGTTTCGACGGTGTTGCCTTCTACTTCGCTCTTCAGTTCGACCGATGAAGCGGCAGCCAGTGTATTACCAGCGACGTCGTCAATCAATTGGGCGTAGATCGCTTTGTTCGAGCGAAAAACTGACAGCCGTGGACGCTCAGCAGTTCCGGAAACTTTTGCCCGGATGCCAAACTTAATCCGCTGTCTTCTTTCTTGTTTACTTGTTGCCATGTTATTTGATTCCGACCAAATAGGCGAATGTTAGTTTGGTATTCGTGGTTTGTTGCTTGTCATTGACGTATGACCGTAAAACACAACAACAAACCACAAATCATTTATTTCTTCGACGAAGACTTACCAGCTTTACGGCGAACCTGCTCACCAATGAAGCGGATACCTTTGCCTTTGTAAGGCTCAACTTTACGGAGCGAACGGATTTTGGCCGCTACATCGCCGAGCAGTTGTTTATCAGAGCCTTCCAAATATACTTTCGGGTTCTGACCTTTTTCGGTTACAGCTGTTACTTTGATCTCTGTCGGAACGGCCAGGTACACGTTGTGTGAGTAACCGAGTTGCAATTCGAGAACATTGTTGGCAACTGAAGCCTTATAACCAACCCCGATCACTTCCAGATCGAGTTTGAAGCCTTCGCTAACACCCGTTACCATGTTGTTTACCAACGAACGGTAGAGGCCGTGCAGGGCTTTATGACGTTTTTGCTCCGTCGGGCGCGACACCTGGATCTGCCCATCTTCGACTGCTACCGAAATGTCCGGGTCAATCGTTTGGGTCAGCGTGCCTTTGGGCCCTTTCACAGTCACAACGTTCTGTCCATCTACAGACAGCGTAACGTTGCTTGGGAGGGCGATGGGTTTCTTACCTATGCGTGACATCGTTCAGTTCGGATTAATACACGTAACATAATACCTCACCACCCACGTTCAGCGTTTTCGCTTCTTTATCGGTCATAACGCCTTTCGAGGTCGAGATGATCGCGACGCCCAATCCATTCAGGATACGGGGTAGGTGATCAGCGCCCCGGTATTGACGAAGACCTGGACGGCTGATACGCTGTAGGTCAACAATAGCGGATTGCTTTGTTGTTGGATTGTACTTCAGAGCGATTTTGATCGTACCCTGTACTGAGCTATCATCGAACTTATAGTTCTGGATGTACCCTTTTTCGTACAAAACCTTTGTAATTTCTTTCTTTATATTGGAAGCAGGAATCTCCACAACCCGGTGCTTAGCCCGGATAGCGTTTCTGATACGAGTCAGAAAATCTGCTATTGGATCTGTATTCATTCTTTGCGTTGCGTTACTTGCAAACCCCTGTTTCCAAGAAAGTTCGCAAAATTACGGAAACTGAATTACAAATGGAAATGATGACTGGAACTACCAGCTAGACTTAGTTACACCTGGAATTTTACCGGCCGATGCCATTTCACGGAAGGTTACCCGCGAAATACCAAACTTGCGCATGTAACCCCGTGGGCGACCTGTGAGTTTGCAACGATTATGCAGACGAACAGGCGATGCATTTTTTGGCAGCTTGTCCAGACCGATGTAATCGCCAGCAGCTTTCAGAGCAGCCCGCTTCGTAGCATATTTAGCTACCAGTGCTTCACGTTTCCGTTCCCGTGCTTTGATTGATTCTTTTGCCATGTCGGTCGGTTATTTCTTGCCAGAATTTGCAAATGGCATACCCAATGATTTCAACAATTCGTAGCTTTCGTTATCGGTATTGGCGGTCGTCACAAAGGTGATATCCATCCCCGAAATCCGGGCTACTTTGTCAATACTAATCTCAGGGAAGATGATCTGCTCCTGCACGCCGAACGTGTAGTTGCCACGGCCATCGAATCCTTTATCGCTGATGCCTTTGAAGTCACGAACACGGGGCAACGAAACACTCGTCAACCGGTCCAGGAATTCATACATCCGCTCACCACGCAACGTTACCTTCGCACCAATGGGCATTTTCTCCCGTAGTTTGAAGTTTGAAACAGCCTTTTTCGACAATGTCGGAACGGCTTTCTGACCTGTGATGGTCGTTAATTCTTCGACGCCTACATCGACCAGCTTTTTATCTGCGACAGCGGCACCGATCCCTTTGTTGATAACAATTTTGCTCAGACGCGGAACTTGCATTACCGACTTATACTGAAACTTGTCTTTCAACTGAGGAACGACCTCGTTTAAATATTTTTCTTTCAGTCTTGGCGTTGCCATTTTCTTAGACCTGCTTAAGGTTATTTACGAACATCTGGGATAAAGTTGCCCGTCTTCTTCGAGAAGCGTTGCAGCTTGCCCTTGTCGTTCAACTTACGACCCGTGCGGGTAGGTTCGCCGGTGGCAGGATCAACTACTTTCAGATTACTGATATGAATTGAACCTTCCGTTTTTTCCAGGCTCCCCTGCGGGTTAGAAGCGGTTGGCTTCATGTGTTTGGTAATCATAGCGACGCCCTCAACGCGAGCACGGTCTTTTTCGACGATTACTTCTTTCACCACACCGCGCTGGCCTTTCGAGTTACCACCAATCACGAGGACCGTATCGCCCGTCTTGATGTGGAATTTGTGCTTCGGCAGCGTTATTTTCTTTTCCATTGCTTACAATACCTCTGGAGCTAACGATACGATTTTCATAAACTGCTTCTCACGCAATTCGCGAGCCACAGGTCCGAAAATCCGGGTGCCGCGAGGCTCATCGTTGTTGTTAAGCAGCACAGCCGCATTGTCTTCAAAACGGATGTATGAACCGTCTTTGCGACGTACTTCTTTTTTAGTCCGAACGACAACGGCTTTCGATACCGTACCTTTCTTCATACTGCTGGACGACAGAGCCTGTTTCACCGTGACGACAATCTTGTCACCGACCGATGCATAACGCTTACCTGTACCGCCCAGAACGCGGATAACTAGCACTTCTTTCGCGCCACTGTTATCGGCTACACCTAATCTAGATTCTTGCTGTACCATGGCTTACTTCGCTTTTTCGATGATTTCGACTAAACGCCAACGCTTATTCTTGCTCAATGGGCGGGTTTCCATCACACGAACAGTGTCGCCGATACCACACTCATTTTTCTCGTCATGAACGGTCAGTTTCTTTGTTTTCTTCTGAAACTTACCGTACAGTGGGTGTTTCACTTTGCGTTCGATCGCAACCGTGATTGTTTTCTGCATTTTATTGCTTGTCACCCGTCCGATACGCTCTTTCCGAGCGTTCCGCTCCGACGCCGTTTCCTCACTCACTGCTGGAGTTACGGGAGCGGCTGCCTGCGGCTGTTCTGTTGCTACGACCGCCGAAGCAGTTGCTTCTTCCTGCGGTGCTGGTGCTTGTTGCTCTTCCATCGTCGTATCTTATTAGGCTTGCCGCGATTTAACCGTCAGTTCTGTATTCAGGCGAGCAATCCGTTTGCGGCTCTCGCGGATGCGCATTGGGTTCTCTACCGGAGATACCGCATGTGCGAACTTTAGTTTCAGCAGGCGGTCCTGTTCCACACCGAGTTCGGTGCGTAACTCGTCAGCCGACAATCCTTTCAAATCTTCTTTTTTCATCTTGTTCGTCGCTTAGGGGGATTACTCGCCTTGCTCCTGATAATCGCGCCGGACCACAAACTTGGTCCGAACCGGCAGTTTTTGAGCTGCCAACCGCAGGGCTTCCATACCTGTTGCTAAATCAACGCCCGTTGCTTCGAACATTATCGTGCCGGGCTTTACTACGGCTACCCAGTATTCGGGTGCACCTTTACCTTTACCCATCCGTACTTCGGCTGGCTTCTTGGTGATCGGCTTGTCGGGGAAAATACGAATCCAAACCTGGCCTTCACGTTTCATAGCCCGCGTTACGGAAATACGAGCGGCTTCAATCTGACGGGCAGTGATCCGGCCTGGTTCCAGCGATTTAATGCCGAACGTACCGAACGCTATTTCATGGCCCCGCGATGCGATACCAGGAATCCGTCCTTTATGTTGCTTGCGAAATTTTGTTCTTTTTGGCTGTAACATAGCTCTAAAAGTTGCGAGTCGATAGTGGTTAGCCGTTAGTCGCTCACTTGCGGATGACTATCGACTGACAACTGATGACTAAAGTTTATCGTCTTGGTCCTCCACCGCCACGGTTACCACCCTGGCCACCACCGCCACGGTTACCACCCTGGCCACCACCGCCACCACGGTTGCCGCCCTGGCCACCACCGCCACGGTTGTTACCGCCACGGTCGTTACCACCACGATCACCACGGTTACGGCCACCACGGTCGTTTCCATCACGATCACCACGTGGGCCACGACGGTCACCACGGTCATTAGCACTGGCACTACGTTCGCCCGCCTGCGCCTGACTCATCATAGCCGCTGGCGACAGATCACGCTTACCGTATACTTCGCCTTTGAAAATCCACACCTTGATGCCGATTTTACCATAGACGGTTTGTGCTTCCGAAATAGCATAGTCAATATCAGCGCGAAGCGTATGAAGAGGAACGCGTCCTTCTTTATACTGCTCTGAACGGGCAATTTCAGCACCGCCCAAACGACCTGATACTTTCACTTTGATGCCTTGCGCACCCACCCGGATTGCCGACTGAATGGCTTGCTTCATGGCACGACGGAACGAAATACGGGCTTGTAATTGCTGAGCAATGGCTTCACCAACTAGTTTCGCATCGATTTCAGGCCGCTTAATTTCGAAGATATTGATCTGGACATCTTTGCCCGTAACCTTCTTTAATTCTTCTTTGATCTTATCGACCTCGCCACCACCTTTACCGATCACGATGCCTGGACGGGCTGTGTGGATCGTTAGGGTAACACGCTTCAAGGTACGTTCGATCACAACCCGTGCAATAGCTCCTTTCGGAATACGGGCTGCAACGTATTTACGGATTTTCTCGTCCTCAACGAGTTTATCTGCAAATTCTTTACCACCGTACCAGCTCGACTCCCAGCCTCGAACAATACCAAGTCGCAGGCCAACTGGATTAATTTTTTGTCCCATTTCTTAGTTCTCGTTTTCTGGGGTTTCTACTTCTGCCTGACCTAATACCGGCTGAGCAGCGCTGTCGACCACGATGGTGATGTGGTTTGACCGCTTCCGAATCCGGTGACCACGACCCTGGGGGGCGGGGCGCAGACGTTTCAGCATTGGACCGCCGTCTACGAAGATCGTTTTTACAAAGAGGTCGGCGTCTTCAATGCGCTCATTCTCATTTTTTTGTTGCCAGTTGGCAACTGCCGATAACAGCACTTTCTGCAATACGGCGGCACCGGCTTGCGGCTGATATTTTAACAGACCCAACGCCCGGCTAACGCGCTGACCACGAATCAGATCGGCGATTAACCGCATCTTACGGGGCGACGTGGGCACATCTCTAAGTCTTGCTACTGCTTCCATGTTTAGTCTTCAGTTTGCAGTTTGCAGTGGGCAGCTGACAAGTCATTATTGACTGCCTACTGCTTTCTGCTAACTATTATCGTTTGCCCTTGTCTTTCTTTGCGGTGTGACCCCGGAAGTTGCGCGTCGGCGAAAATTCACCGAGCTTGTGGCCTACCATGTTTTCCGTTACGTAAACCGGAATAAACTTGTTGCCGTTATGTACAGCAAATGTGTGGCCTACGAAATCCGGCGAAATCATTGAACGACGCGACCAGGTTTTGATGACCGATTTCTTGCCCGAATCATTCTGCGCCTGTACCTTGTTGTCCAGGCGAAAATCAATATATGGGCCTTTTTTGAGTGAACGTGCCATTGTTATCTGTTACTTTTTGCGTCGGCTAATAATCATGCTTTCTGATGCCTTGTTCTTGTTGCGGGTCTTTTGACCTTTAGCGAACTGGCCATTGCGCGAACGTGGGTGACCACCGGAAGCCCGGCCTTCGCCACCACCCATTGGGTGATCGACAGGGTTCATAACCACAGCACGAACACGTGGGCGACGGCCTAACCAACGGTTACGACCTGCTTTACCCACTACAACGTTCATGTGATCTGGGTTCGATACAGAGCCAACCGTTGCCATTCCAGCACTCAAAACCCGACGGGTTTCACCAGAAGGAAGACGCAGGATTGCATATTTATCTTCGCGACCAACCAACTGAGCATAAGTACCGGCAGAACGAGCCATTGCAGCGCCTTTACCGGGAGTCAGTTCGATATTGTGAACAATCGTACCGATTGGCATAGAAGCTAATGGAAGGGCATTACCAACGTCGGGGGTTGCACCTTCGCCAGACTGAATCGTCTGACCTACTGTGATACCTTGTGGTGCAATGATGTAGCGTTTCTCTCCGTCAGCATATTGTACCAGCGAAATGCGGGCTGAACGGTTTGGATCATATTCTACAGTCAAAACTTCGGCGGGTTGGCCGACTTTATCGCGCTTGAAGTCAATAATACGGTAATGCCGCTTATGACCTCCACCAATGTAGCGCATAGTGCGATGGCCTTCATTATTCCGGCCACCGGTTCTCTTTAGGGGCTCCAGCAGGCTTTTTTCCGGCTTGGAGGCTGTTATTTCCGCAAAGTCGGGTGCCACGCGAAAACGTGTACTCGGCGTTATTGGTCTTAGTTTTTTAACTCCCATGACTGATTAATTGGTAGGGCAATGCCCGGTTTACAAGTCAGCGTAGATATCGATTACTTCGCCTTCTGCAACCGTTACGATTGCTTTCTTGGTAGTTGGGGTCTTGCCCGTTACAACGCGTCCGTTGATATTCTTGCTGCGCTTTTTACCAAGCGACCGCAATGTGTTTACAGACTCGACGTTTACGCCGTACAATTTCTCGACAGCTTTAACAATTTCGAGTTTGTTCGCTTTCAATTCAACCTCAAAAGCATACTTCCCCTGCTTGTTAAGGCCCGTCATTTTTTCGGTGACGATTGGTCGTTTTAGTACGCTCATGATTATTTGTCGAACAGCGTTTGGATGGTTGACAAAGCTTCTTCGCTGATCAGCAGTTGGTCGGCGTTTATCAGATCGTAGGTATTTACCTGCGATGCGGTTGTCACTTTTGCCTTCTGCACGTTCCGGCTCGATAACACAACGTTCAGATTCACATCCGGCAGGATAAGCAGTGTTTTACGGCCTGTCAAATTCAGGTCACTCAAAAACTGTATGTAATCCTTCGTACGGGGCGACTCCAGCGTAATGCTGTCAATAACCGAAATCTTTTCGGCCTGCGCTTTAGCGGCAAGAGCCGATTTGCGGGCCAGCGATTTCACTTTCTTGTTCAGTTTGAAGCTATAATCGCGGGGGCGAGGTCCGAAAATCGTACCACCACCAACGAATACCGGCGATTTAGCGCTACCTGCGCGAGCACCACCTGTACCTTTTTGCTTCTTCAGTTTGCGGGTTGAGTGTGCATTTTCAGCGCGCTCTTTCGCTTTGTGCGTTCCCTGACGTTGGTTAGCCAGGTATTGTTTCACGTCGAGATAAATCGCGTGTTGGTTCGGCTCAATACCGAAAACCTCTTCCGGCAGCGTGACCTTCTTGCCCGTGTCCTCGCCCTTGCTGTTATATACGATTACGTCCATGGCCTATTTCTCAATAATAACGTATGAATTTTTGGCTCCTGGAACTGAACCACTAACAACGAGCAGGTTTTGCTCAGACAGAACGCGCAGAACGCGCAGGTTTTGCACCTTTACGCGGTTACCGCCCATACGGCCGGCCATGCGCAGACCTTTGAAAACCCGTGATGGGAATGAGCAGGCACCGATCGAACCTGGGTGACGACCCCGGTTGTGCTGGCCGTGCGTTTGACCGCCAACACCGGCGAATCCGTGACGCTTCACAACGCCCTGGAAGCCGCGCCCTTTGGCTGTTCCGACTACGTCAACGAAGTCGCCTTCGCCGAATACGTCGGCCGCCGTGAGCGTATCACCCAGGTTAAACTCTTGTACGAATTCTTTAAATTCGACGAGTTTGCGCTTAGGTGTGGTACCAGCTTTTTTGAAGTGGCCCAACTCCGGCTTGTTGGTGTGCTTTTCTTTCTTGTCGCCAAAACCCAGCTGCACAGCCGCGTAGCCGTCTTTCTCGACGCTACGAACTTGGGTTACGACACAGGGACCTGTTTCAATCACTGTACATGCCAGAGCCTGCCCGTCCGCATTGTACACGCTGGTCATCCCGATTTTCTTGCCAATTAAACCAGACATTTGTGTTTGTTTAAAGTAAGCAGGTAATTGAAAAATTATTCCCGTCCTCAGTCATGCAATACCAGTCGCATTACCTGAATCGGGCCGCAAAGGTAGGCAAATTGTCGGATGAATCCTATATCTGCTTAACAATCAGGGCCAAAAAGACATAAAAAAAGGTCCGGCGCATAACACCTGACCTTTCATGGGCAGACAATACCTTGCAGAACAAGGTTTGTTTGCCCAAAAGTCAGATGTGGTTTCCACTTTATAGCGGACCTTCACCTTCGTATATCTTCGACTCTAGCTCGAGTTTGGGAGTGCAAAAGTATAAAATAGTTGGGAGAAATGGAAAATATATTTTGAAGTATTTTTGAATCATTATCTGTGTGCCCCAATGAATTAAACAAAAGCCGCCAGCCTGACACGTTTACGTATCATACTGGCGGCTTTGTAAGCCTGTAGCAAAATCAGTTAGACTTTGATCTCTACATCAACACCACTCGGCAATTCGAGTTTCATTAATGCATCAACCGTTTTAGCGCTGCTGCTATAGATGTCGACCAGACGCTTGTAGGTGCACAGTTGGAACTGCTCCCGCGCTTTCTTGTTGACGTGGGGTGACCGCAGTACGGTGTAAATCTCTTTGTCGGTCGGAAGAGGGATGGGGCCACTGACGATAGCGCCCGTCGATTTTACGGCCTTTACGATTTTCTCCGCCGATTTGTCAACCAGCATATGGTCAAACGATTTCAGCTTAATGCGAATTTTTTGGCTCATTGTGTTGTGGTTCGTTATTTGTTTATACGAAGTGCCGCCGAAAGAACCATTTACTCCGACAGCACAAAAAATGGGCAGTAAGCAAATATCAACTTACTGCCCAATATCGAATAGGCTTACGCCTTCACTGTACCTTTTTCTTTGGCTACAACCGTGTCTGAAATGTTCTGTGGCACAACTTCGTAGTGCGAGAACGTCAGGTTAGCTGTAGCACGACCAGATGACATCGTCCGTAAATCCGTTACGTAACCGAACAGTTCCGATAGGGGAACATCGGCCTTGATTACCTGCGATCCGGCTTTCGTATCCATACCTTTCATGACACCACGACGACGGTTCAGGTCACCCGTGATTGGACCGGTATATTCTTCTGGTGTCAGTACTTCAACTGCCATGATTGGCTCAAGCAGTTTAGGACCAGCCTGACGAGCTGCTTCACGGAAGCCCAGACGAGCCGCCATTTCAAAAGACAAAGAATCGGAGTCAACGTCGTGGTACGAACCGTGGAACAACCGAACTTTCATGCTTTCGAGCGGGAAGCCAGCCAACGGACCGTTCTTCAGCGATTCGTCAAAGCCTTTCTGTACAGCTGGGATGAATTCGCGAGGAATCACACCACCGACAATACCGTTTACGAATTCCAGACCAGGCTGAACAACACCATTTTCGTCTTGGCCCCGTGGTCCGAGTTCAAATACGATATCAGCAAACTTACCACGACCACCCGTTTGTTTCTTGTAAACTTCACGGTGTTCAACGTTTTTGGTAAGTTTTTCTTTGTAGGCCACCTGTGGAGCACCCTGGTTTACTTCCACTTTGAACTCACGACGCATCCGGTCGATGATGATTTCAAGATGAAGCTCACCCATACCACGGATAATGGTCTGACCGGTTTCTTCGTTCGATTCAACCTTCAAGGTTGGATCTTCTTCGATCAGTTTACCGATAGCTTTCGAGAAGTTATCCTGATCGGCTGATTTCTTCGGTTCGATAGCATATCCGATAACTGGATCAGGGAATACCATCGACTCCAGAACGATTGGGTGCTTCTCATCAGACAGGGTATCACCCGTCTTGATGTCTTTAAAACCCACCACAGCACCGATATCACCAGCTTCCAGACGGTCGATCTGGTTCTGCTTATTAGCGTGCATCTGGAAAATCCGCGAAATCCGCTCTTTGTTACCCGAACGGTTATTCAGGATATAAGAACCTGACTCCAGCACACCCGAGTAAGAACGAACAAAGCACAAACGACCTACGTATGGGTCGGTTGCGATTTTGAACGCCAGAGCCGAGAATGGTTCGGTAGATGACGGCTTACGTGAAATCTCTTCACCCGTGTTTGGGTTGGTGCCTTTGATGCTTTCTTTATCCATAGGCGATGGCAACAGAGCCATCACGTAGTCAAGCATGGTTTGAACACCTTTATTTTTGAACGAAGACCCGCAAAGCATCGGCACAATTTTCATGCTGATGGTAGCTTTACGAAGAGCCGCCAGGATTTCGTCTTCCGAAATTGACTCTGGATCTTCGAAATATTTCTCCATTAGGCTGTCGTCGAATTCAGCAACGGCTTCAAGGAGTTTTTCGCGCCATTCGGTGGCTTCTTCCAGCATATCGTCTGGGATAGGAACTTCCCGGAACGTCATACCTTTATCGTCTTCATTCCACTGGATACCGCGGAAGTTAACGAGGTCAACTACACCTTTAAAGTTCTCTTCTTCGCCGATTGGCAATTGAAGGGGAACAGCGTAGCTACCCAACATTTCTTTTACCTGTTTGCACACATTCAGGAAGTCGGCTCCCGAACGGTCCATTTTGTTAACGAAGCCCAGACGAGCTACGTTATAGTTGTTGGCCAGACGCCAGTTGGTTTCTGACTGTGGTTCTACACCATCAACGGCGCTGAAGAGGAACACCAGACCATCAAGAACGCGTAGCGAACGGTTCACTTCAACGGTGAAGTCAACGTGGCCTGGCGTATCAATGATGTTGATGTGGTATTTCTTGTCCCGGTAGGTCCAGTCAACGGTCGTAGCAGCGGAAGTGATCGTGATACCACGCTCCTGCTCCTGCTCCATCCAGTCCATCGTGGCGGCACCATCGTGTACCTCACCGATTTTGTGGCTTACCCCGGCGTAATAGAGAATTCGTTCGGTTGTGGTCGTTTTACCTGCGTCAATGTGAGCAGCGATACCGATGTTTCTCGTGAAATTTAAATCGCGAGCCATTAGCTTGTTATACTGAGAGTTATTTAATTCTAAAACAGCAGGAAGGAGCCGCAAAGTTCGCAAACGGCACCTTTCACGAATCAGGTCGCAAAATTACTGAAAGCCAATCAGAAAACAAATGAATAAACTAAGAATATAACGAAAACTCTTCATCTTTTTTGTCAATTTTGTTTGTTGAATGCATTACAAAATCGTGTCTGTAACTTAGAATCATGCAAAATCCATATATAACCCTACTTCGAACAGCCTGGACGTATGCCCGGCACGAAAAGAGGCAGTATATACTGGTTTATTTCCTATTTATTATGGCCAATGTAGTGGCGGCTATTCGTCCGTTGCTATTCGGGTGGTTTATTGGGGAGCTTCAAAAGCAGGACACAGCCATTTTACGGCTGGTATGGCTTTATGCGGGTGGTTATGTAGCCCTTGAACTATTAGAATGGGCTTTTCATGGACCGGCAAGGGTTATGGAACGGCGATTGGCTTTCAATTTAAGCCGTAATTTTCTGGACGAATTATTTCACCAGACCCTATACCTTCCTGTTGGCTGGCATAAAGATCACCACAGTGGAGCAACGATCAATCGAATACGAAAGGCTTACGATGCCCTGAAAACGTTTTTTCAGGACGGCTTTATTTATATACAGGCGCTATCCAAATTCGTGTTTTCATTTGGAGCAATGCTATTCTTTTCTCCTTTATTTGGGCTGGCAGGTGTTGCTTTGGGTGCCTTAACTATTTGGGTTATTCTCCGCTTCGACCGTCCTTTCATTAAGGCACTTGACGAGACGAATGAACGCGAACACGTTGTTTCATCGACTCTGTTCGACAGTTTATCCAATATTATTACTGTCATAACCCTACGATTAGAACAACGGATTCAGGAAAGTTTAGGCAGTAAAATCGCGGCCGTTTTTCCGCCGTTCATGAGACAGGTACGAATCAATGAGTGGAAATGGTTTGTAGCATCAATGTTGGTAGCGCTTATTTATATTGTACTGGCAACAGGCTATGTTTACCAGCATTACACACCAGGTCAGGTCTTTCTTATTGGAGGTTTAGTAACACTGCTGGGCTATGTGAACCAATTTACGAGTGTTTTTCATGATGTAGCCTGGCAATATACACAGATCGTACAGTTTAATACGGATGTTCAAACGGCACGGGGTATTAAAGAAGCTTATGGTCAACACGAACGGCCAGATTACGAAACATTACCCGATAGATGGCAAACTATTGACATAGCGGGACTCAATTTCTCACATAGTCACTCAGGCTCAACCGATCGTAAAGCCCCGAACTTAAATAATCTAAAAATTAGCCTAAGCCGAGGTAAACGAATTGCTTTTATTGGGGAAAGTGGTTCTGGCAAGAGTACCCTATTAACGCTCTTGCGCGGCTTATATGCACCAGAACCCGGCTTGTCGGTGTGGGTAGATGGTCAACATTTTTCCAATCTAAACGGTGTTTCTAACACGGTAACGCTGTTTCCGCAGGAACCGGAGATTTTCGAGAACACAATAGCTTACAATATTACTCTTGGCTTACCCTTTGAGGATGATGAGATTACCCAGGTTTGTCAAATTGCTCGTTTTGATGATGTAGTCAGGCAATTACCGAATGGTCTCGAAACGAATATTCAGGAAAAAGGCGTGAATCTGTCGGGTGGCCAGCGGCAACGACTAGCACTGGCACGGGGCATACTAGCCGCCCGAACGAGCGATATCGTACTCCTGGATGAACCAACAAGCAGTGTAGACCCCAAAACTGAGCTAGCTGTTTATCGTCAGCTTCTGCGCGAATTTTCTAGCAAAGCCTTAGTATCAACTCTTCATCGACTCCACTTGCTCCCGCTGTTCGATTATATCTACATTATGCAGGATGGCCGCATTGTCGATGAAGGTAATTTCTCAACGCTGCTGACGCGAAGTTCTACTTTTCAGGAAATGTGGGCGCATCAGAAAGAAGCCTTGCAGGCTGAAAACCAGCAAGTCGATAGCTAATTTATTCTACTGGTGCTTCTACGATTGTTACAATCTTCCACATTCCCCGGATATCCTGTAATGGAACCGTTACGTTCCCTCCATTTGGATTATCAGAGTGAAGTGTCAGGTATTTCCGGGTGATCAGTTCATTGTCGCGGATACGCTTCACAACAAAATAATCACGGTACATGACGGCATAAACACCCCCAGATTGATACTCCCAGTCACTTTCGCTAATCCGTACCGCTAATACTTTGGCTCCGTGGGCGAGTTGTGGGCTCATGCTATTGCCTGAGATTTCCAGCACAACCGCCTGCCTATGCCCTTTCATGACGGGTTTTCGAACCCGGAATGATTCTGTTTCTGATGCGCTGGAGCCATCGGCATAACTCTCCACAAATGTGGCGTAGAATCGAACCGGCACAAACGGCACCTCGACGGTTTCATCATCGGATGACATCATTTTTGCATTGGGCTCCGGCGAATTCAGCACAGGAAGAATCCCCCGTATCAGGTAATCTGCACTGATTTGAGGATAACACGCCAGTAAACTCATGATGGTGTCATACGATGGTTTGGCCCGCCCATTCAGAATGTTATAAAATTTAGACGGGTTCTCGCCTAATTCTTTGGCAATCTGATAGATAGTAATGCCCAAAGCATCAAACACCTGCTTTAATCGATCTTGTATAGTCACTGCGTCATTAATTTTTTCTAAACATTTTCCTGCCATTGTCGTATAGATTGTTGACAGTATAATACAAGTAAAATATATTGCGCTTGTATTACAACAAACATACAACAAATACAGACGAATGAATAGGCCAAAAGACACTTTCTTTTCGTAAAATTAATGAACCGCAACCGACTCACGACGCATACTTCTCCAACGGTACTGTTTGTCGACATGAACAGTTTCTTTGCTTCCTGCGAACAGCAGGAAAATTATTGGCTGCGTGGGCGTCCTGTGGGCGTATGTGTGTATACTGGTCGGCATGGTTGTGTGATTGCTCCCTCGATAGAAGCGAAACAGAAAGGCGTGAAAACAGGAATGCGGCTTGACCAGGCCATGTTCTTATGCCCCGACTTAGTACCAATAGAGACACACCCAAATCGGTATCGGGAATATCATACCAAGATTATTGCCGTTCTGCGTACGTTTTCAGACGATGTGGTTCCAAAAAGTATTGACGAAGCAGTCGTTGATCTGACGAGTTACCAACTGGTTTATAAAGACATGCAACTGGTGGCACGAAACATCAAGCAGGCGATTCGGGAGAAAGTGGGCGATTATCTGCAATGTTCTATTGGGATTGCGCCTAATGTATTTTTGGCAAAACTGGCATCAGATATCCAAAAACCAGATGGCTTAACCATCATTACGCCAGATACGATCGACAACGTGCTACAAACGCTTTCTCTGACTGATCTGCCCGGCATTGGGCACCGCATGGCCGCACGGTTACAGGCAGGAGGAGTATATACTCCGCTCGACCTCCGTTATGCCTCCCCAGATCACCTGAAGGCTATCTGTAAAAGTATTATTGGCTGGCACTGGCATTTGCGTCTAAACTTTGGCGGAGAGGTCGATTTACAAACGAACGACGCCAACAAAAGCATGTCTGCCATGCGAACGATTTCGGCTGAACAGCGGCACACCCCAGAACGATTAGACGAATTACTTCAGTCGCTCTGTCTTACACTCGAACGAAGGATGGTGAAGCAGGGCGTATTTTGCCAGGATATGTCATTCTCATGCCGATACCATACAGGCAAGACCTTTAACTACGAAGCTCATTTTCCCGAACCAAAACAGGATGGTATCGAACTTTATCAGATTATTAGGGAGCGATTGGATAAGTTTCAGGCAGCTCATCGTTGTGAACCCGTTTTAAACGAACTCCTGCGAACCATGTGCGTGGTTGTTTTCCGGTTCATACCAACCGAAGTAGTACCACTTAGCCTGTTTACTGATACGACTCGTAAGAATAAATTTCGGCAAACACTCTATGATCTGAAAACAAAGTTCGGCCCCGATAAGCTCGTTCGCGCTACGGAGCTTCGGGAGAATCCTGTTTATAGAGATGTAATTGGATTTGGGAATATTAAGGATTTATAACCTGTTTTGAGCACAATCTATTGTCATTGTACAACTCAGGGCTGCTTGTAACAGAAAACTATAATCAGGCATTTCAATAAGTTATCGCGACGATGTTGTCAGTTAGCTAATTCACTATTTCGGTTGGCGCATACCCATAACGTTTTCTAAAGGCGTAGCCAAAATGGGATAGATTCTCAAAGCCGGCCTCCAGATAAACCTCGGAAGGTTTTCGCTTCTTTTCCCGGATCTGATAATGAGCGAGTTCCAATCGCTTATCCATAAGCCATTTTTGTGGCGTAGTCTGAAATACTTTTTTAAAATCCCGCTTAAATGTGGTCAAGCTGCGGCCAGTCAGGTAACCGAACTTATCCATCGACATGTTGAACATGTAGTTCTGCTCCATGAAATCAACCAGACTTAGCTTGCCGGGCTCATCAAAGTTAGCCAGCAAATGGTCGATATTGGGATCGATCGTCCTAAGTATAGTAATGGCTTCATCTATTTTTATGGCAGCAATCGTATCCGGCAATGATTCTTTCAGCTCAAAATAGGGAATCAAGGAGGCTAGACAGCTTTTTAGAAGCGGATGCTGGTCAAATGTGTGGAATTTCGGAGGCTGCATCTGTTTAACGTCAACCTTATTTTTAGCATAAAACCCGGTTAATCGACTTTTAGTCAGATGCATTACTACGGATTGGTGCGGCAAACCGTCTTTAGGATAATTGATTACCGTCACGAGCTGATTACGGGGAAATAATAAGATATCGCCAGCACCGAACCAATGAACCTTATCCCCTTGCACGATCTTGGTTTCTCCTGAAATAAACCAGACCAGCAAATGATGCTCGAACAGCACGTCGGCTTTATAAAACTTGTCATCGAAGGATGATAGCTTCAGGTCAGGATGGATATAGTAGGCTTGATATCCCACGATTTTTAAAGGCTATGATACAAAACAAACTCGTTGTGAAATCTGACCGTCATACAAATGGCAAACCCATCGACCAGGTAAAAAGGTAGAGTCTTAAGCGCTACCTTTTTACCCGTTTTAACCCATCGATAGGCACAAAACAGATCTTACTCCGTTACAAACGAAACGCCTGTTAACTCTTCACTCAACGTCCACAATCGTTTCGCATTTTCCGCATCGATTGAATAAGGTTTTACACCGCGAAGTGTTAGCGGGTCATCATAGTGATGATCAATGTTTCCCAGATCTAATTCGGCCACATCAGCATTTTCACAATACACACCGCCCAAATTAGCCAGTTGCGGGCTGGTTGCGCACCAGACAGTTGTTGCGGCACCCTGTGGAATTGTCTTTAGTTTCTGTGCAACCTCAGGAAACAGATTACCTTCGTTATCATGAGTGCCCATTTGTTGAAATAATTCCATGGGAGCAACCCGCCCTAGATCAGTTCCATTAACGGACCCCGGATGAAGCGAAAAGGCACGAACACCAAACGCTTTTGCCCGCGAATCCAGTTCTACAGCAAAAAGATTATTTGCTGTTTTAGACTGGCCATAGCCTACCAGGGTTTCATAGGTCCGGTGTTCAAAATTGGGGTCTTCAAAGTTAAATGGAGCCATCTGATGACCAAAAGAAGAGACACTAATTACTCGGGCATCGCCCGATTTTTTTAGAGCTGGCCAAAGCCTTGCCGTGAGTTGAAAATGTCCCAGATGATTCGTGGCGAGTTGAGATTCATATCCCCGTGCATCACGCTGGAGCGGTACCCACATTATACCCGCATTGTTGACTAATATATGCAGTGGACTGTTGGTACTGAGGAATTTTTTAGCAAATGCATCAATAGAAACCGAATCCATCAAATCCATCGGCTCGATAAGAATGTTCTGGATGCCTTCCAGATTTTTTGCCGCCTTGTTAACGTCACGAGCGGGCACCACAACGTTAGCTCCTGCTTCGACAAAGGTTTTAACCGTTTCTAACCCTATTCCCGCATAGCCACCGGTTACGATGGCCGTTTTTCCACTAAGGTCAATTCCTTTAATAACGTCATCGGTGGTGGAAGTGGCTGTAAAACCCGAATGGATTGGCTTCTGCTGAGCCCCGTTGGCATAATCTACGCTTATTTCTTGTTCCATGATTTAAGAGATAAATGGTTGGAACAAAAGTAGGCCGATCGGATTTTGACGGTTTTGTTTTAAAGGCCTTATTTATTTGTTTTAAAGACCATCAGGCATACCAGCCACATTATTTGGTTGGGGAGGAGCAGGTATCCAGGAAATTATCGCTCGTTTTGTCTTAGGCCTTTTGCTCAGAAGCGTTCATTCAGCTTCCAAACCCGCACGGCTGTCGCACAATCCAAATTGCTCTTCAGCCTAAATCTGAGCGTACGTGTTTATGGATTCCAGTTAAACGTCTCCCACCGATTTTGGGCGAACCCTTTCCAGTCGAAAAAGTCGTTGTGCAATGACCACACGGGTTTAGAAAGCAAGCAAAACTAATTCAGTACACCCATGCGTCCAGCCTGAAAGTCATTAAATGCTTCTAGTAGCTCTTCCCTGCTATTCATTACAAAAGGGCCATAAGCCGCCAGAGGCTCATGAATTGGCTCACCAGCCAGGATGAGTAATTTGGCATCTGTCGTGGTCGAAAGCGTAATCGACTCGCCATCGTGATTCATTAAAGCAATCTGTCCACGTTGAAGTGATTCACCGTTCAGAGCTGTCGATCCACTTAAGACATAAACCATCAGCGTATAATCCGTAGGCACCTGGATAGTTTCTGACTGGCCCGCCGATAATGATAAGTCAGCAAGAATCACCGGACTAAAAGTCTGAGCTGGTCCTTTCAAGCCCGACAGTTCACCGGCAATTACCCGAAGTTGTCCACCGTTAGCCAGTGTTGCCGTCGGAATTCTTGATGATGCAATGTCCTGATAGCGGGGTGGCCTCATTTTATCTTTAGCTTGCAGATTAACCCACAATTGTACGAAATCCAGCTGACCGCCCTGACGCGAAAATTCTTTCTCGTGTTTTTCTTCATGGATAATGCCCGACGCAGCTGTCATCCATTGTACATCACCGGCAAAGATTTTACCATGGTTACCAGCCGAATCACGGTGTTCCAAAGCACCTTTATAAACAATTGTCACTGTTTCAAAACCCCGATGCGGATGTTCATCAACCCCTTTCGGTTTATTGGAAGGTTGTACGGTCATTGGCCCATGGTGGTCTAGAAGCAAAAATGGATTAAATGGTCTGGACCCTTGTGGATGAAATGCATTTAAGCCAATAAAGCCATCACCAACATTGTTTGGGGTAGCCGTATGCATTGCCGAAATAGTGCGTTGTGTTGCCATAATTGATGTATATACATTTAATACATCAACATTGTTCCACATCAACAAGTTCATGAAAGCAGTTGCTCCTTTGGGCACAGGAAGGTTGTACGTCCACCAACAACGATTCGCTCGATTCGTGTACCACATCGAGGACAAAACTTATGAGCCTCTACGTCATCGTAAGGTGAGTCGTCCCATTCGCGAACGTGAATTAGAAAGCTACTGGGAAAATCACGGTATGTTGCCTCACTGCGAATCGCTGTTTCCAGAACAAGGCGAGTTGCGGCATGAATCTGGCTAAGCTGTTCGTCAGTGAGCGAGTCTGCATGTTGTTCGGGATGAACAAATGCCTGAAAAAGAACCTCATCTACAATCCAGTTGCCAAGGCCAGCCACTACACTTTGATCAAGAAGCACGGGTTTAATTTGCGCTTTTTTGCGTTTAACTCGTTCTGAAAGTTCGGCCAACGTGATGTCTAGACCATCTTTGCCAATTTTTTTACGTTGCAGAAAGGCGTCAATATTGTCTATCAAGCCAACACGCTCAAACTTTCGAGGACAAAGAAAGCCCAGATTAAAATTAGTTTCGAACTCAAATACGATTCGGGCAAAGCGCGGACGGTCAAGTGAAGCATGATAATATTGCAGATCGCCAGTCATGCCAAAGTGCATGTGAACGATGATATTAGAGTCGTCTGTCAGAACGAACAAATTTTTACCGATCCGACGTGTACCGGTAAATGATCGACCTTCAAGTGTACTGATTAATGTGTTATAATCAGTAGTAAGTAGCTTTTTATCCTCAACCTCGATATGATTAATTGGTTGATAAAGCGAAGATGTTTCAAGATATTGACGTCGAATTTCAACTTCGGGTAGTTCAGGCATGGGGAGATAACCAATTGTTGTTGGTAGTTGTTATGGTTGTATTGCCCACTGTATTTTCTTACTATACGGCATTTTATATAGGCTACTAAAATTATTTATTATTTGGTTTAACAAATTGATAGTCACAATACATTACCTTTGTTCGGCATATACTTAAAAAAAACTTTTTTGGACATAAATGAGTTATTTGATGCAATATGCCAGTATCGGAGGGCGTTCCAAATTCATGTCGCGCTTTAAACGAGTTCTTCTATAACAAAAAATATACGATTCTTAGCCCAACACTACACTCAGATGTAACAACCTCTACACAACCGCGCAAGCGGCTTTTTTTAGTCTGTGCATGTTAAACCGTTAAACTGAAAATTTGCTATGGAGAACAATCCCCCAAGGTCAAAGACAAATGGTGCCTTATTGGCGGCCCTGATTATAATGACAGGTTTAGCTGGTGTATCCAGTTATCTGTATTTTGACCAGAAGAAAGTTTCAGAGAATCAGGAAGTAACTATCTCAGAGCGAGTTGAGGAGCTGTCAACCACTCGTGTTAAGCTGGATTCAATTTCGACAGCTTTGGATGCTAAAATTGCCGAAGTACAAAAATTAGGTGGCGACGTATCGGAGCTGGAAAAAGTGAAGGCTCAACTGGAAGTAGATAAAGCTTCTCTGCGGAAAGGCAATCGTATTTCGATCGCTAAGTATGAAAGTAAAATCAAACAGTACGAAGCGTTTCTGGTGGAGAAAGACACTCTCATTGCTAACCTCCAGAAGGAAAATGTAACCTTGGCAACCAATGTTAAGGTTCTGGATGAAGAAAACACCGGTCTTAAAACAGAGAAGCAACGTCTGACAGACTCTGTCACAACGGTTGTATCGCAGAATCAGGAGCTAAGTACCAAGGTGACCCGTGCGGCAGCATTAAAGGCTCAGAACGTTAAAGTTTTTTCTGTTAACGCAAAAGGTAAGGTTAAAGAGGATGATGCTTACAAAGCAAAACGTCTGGACAAAATCAAGCTAGTTTATACGTTGCTCGATAACCCACTCACGAAGGAAGAACCAAAAGAAGTTTTTGTTCGCGTACTTGACCCAAGTGGTGCTGTAGTGTCTGATATGGCCAATGGTTCTGGCACCTTTACTGTTGATGGCAACGAAACGATCTACACGACCAAGCAAACAGTGAATTATACCAGCAATGGTCAAAACGTCGAGTTATTGTATACGCGGGGAATTCCTTACAAGCCCGGTAAATACACTATTGAATTGTACTCAGAAGGGTTCCGGATAGGAGCTGGCGAGTTCGCAGTTCGGTAGATAAAAGCCATTTTAAACGAATTAAAAGCGCGGCACCCAACGGTGTCGCGCTTTTTACTTTTTATAACCTGTAAAAAACATTGACTCCTGTGGATTCTGTTGCATGGATATCCGTAATACTTTACCCTGTTTCTCCATGCCATTATTCGTAAAAATACGATCGGTTTGAAACGACCCAATGCTTGAATCAGCCATTCGTAGCTGAACCACATCGGCCTGGCGACTTAATCTGACATTCGATAGCTGCCGAACTTCTTTAGCCGGAAAGAATTTTGTATAAAGCAACGTAACTGTACTATCTGATTCAGCTTTTAATTCAGCAGTTGGCATTTGATCGGTCGGAACAGCTACACACGATGGATCAAGAAAAAAGTTTGTCTGGTAGCTGCCGGTCACTTCACATGCTAACGACGATGCGCTTGGCTGAATATCATTTTCATGCTGGCAAGCCGTCATAGACCCTAACAAAGCAAAGAAAAGGAGTTGTCTGTTCATCGGCTGGTGTCCTTTTTTTCTATAGACTCCATTGAAACTGAAAGGGTTGCGTCTTCACCTATTTTTTTCTTCACTTTCTACTTCAACAGCATCAACCCAAACTTTCATATCATTGAGCGTCATGGCTCCAAACTGAGTTGTAAAAGCAACATCAGCGGCATCTCGCCCATAGGCTACCGTAATTCGATTGCCACGCGGTTGATCCTGGGTAGCATCGAACGTAAACCAGCGCCCATCAACGTACGCTTCAAACCAGGCATGCAGATCCATTGGGTCTAACTGGTAAAGATAACCAACTACCATACGGGCCGGAATATTGAGTGACCGACAAAGCGAGATACCTAAATGTGTAAAATCCCGGCAGACACCAATGCGCTTATTGGCGGTATCAACTGCCGATGTGCTGGCGTCACTAGTTCCATATTGATACACTATGTTCGTATGAATCCACCGCCGAATAGCCTCGGCCTGATCATAACCGGGCTCACTATTGCTCGTGATCTCAGTTGCCAGGTCACCTAACTGGTCTGACTGGCAGTAACGACTAGGTAAAGTATAATGCAACACATCATCTGGCAAGTCTTCAACCGGGGTATAAGGTGCCCCAATCGAAACATCAATAATATCAGCCGTTTGGACGGTTGCCGAAAAGTGAATAGAAAATGGCCCCTGTGGTGCAACAACACGCTGACATAAATTACCATACATGTCAGTAAATTCAGTAACATTGACAGCAGGTGTAATTTGATATTCTTCGCGGATAATCCATTGTCCAGCTCCCGAGCGAGGGCGCAGCATTAATATTAATGGGGTTGGTTCCTGAGCTTCGAACGACAGTTCGCAACCAGCGTTGAGTTGCATATTGTGTATTGGATGAATGTTTTACAAGATAATCTTGAATCAGCCCTTTTTGTTCTAATCTCAGCATAAAAATACCCCAACCGTTTCCAGCTGGGGTATTTTTATAATTATTCTCAGTCTGACGCTTATACCGTCGCACGTTTTTTGCTGCGGGCAAACTGTTCGCGTGATTCAGTAATTGATTCCAGTTCTTCTTTCGAACCAACAATCGCGCTCTGGTATCGGCGAAGACCCGTTCCTGCCGGAATCAGGTGACCAACAATAACGTTTTCTTTCAGACCTTCCAGCATATCGCGCTTGCCACGGATAGAAGCTTCGCTTAATACTTTCGTTGTTTCCTGGAAGGAAGCTGCCGAAATGAAGCTATCAGTACCCAGCGACGACTGTGTAATACCCATCAGCGTTGGCTGCGAAACAGCGGCCATTGCATCACGGACAGTCACCAGCGTTAAATCACGACGTTTCAGGCTTGAGTTTTCATCGCGTAGCTGACGGCTCGTTACGATCTGACCGGGCTTGAAGTTTGGCGAATCGCCAGCGTCCATAACCACTTTCGCATCGAGAACTTTATCATTTTCCTCACGGAACGCCCACTTATCAACAACCTGACCTTCGAGGAAGTTTGTGTCTCCAGAGTCGATAATCTCAACTTTCTGCATCATTTGACGCACGATGGCTTCAATGTGTTTATCGTTGATTTTTACGCCTTGCAGACGGTATACTTCCTGAATTTCGTTCACGAGATACTCCTGAACGGCAGTCGGTCCTTTGATCGCCAGAATATCGCTTGGCGTGATGGCTCCGTCAGACAAAGGTGCACCGGCCCGTACGAAGTCATTGTCCTGTACAAGGATGAACTTCGACAGCGGCACGAGATACTTTTTCTTGGTGCCGTCTTTCGACTCGATGAAGATCTCGCGGTTACCCCGTTTGATCGTACCGTACGTAACAACACCATCAATTTCACTCACTACAGCCGGGTTCGATGGGTTCCGGGCTTCGAATAATTCCGTTACCCGTGGCAGACCACCCGTAATATCACGAGTTTTACCAACGTTACGTGGAATTTTAGCCAGTGGTTGACCAGCCTTAATTGATTGCCCTTCTTTTACAACAAGGCGCGAACCAACTGGCAGGTTATAGCCTTTTTGAAGCTGACCATTGCCGGTTTCGTCAAGATGCAGCAATAGTGAGCTTGTTCCACTTACCACAATGGCCGGGTTCTTGGCTTTATCACGGCTTTCGATAATCACCTTCTCCTGGAAGCCTGTCTGTTCATCAAACTCTTCGCGATAGGTGATACCATCTTCAATCGCGTCGAAGTTCAGTGTACCAGTCAATTCTGACAGGATAACGGCGTTATAAGGGTCCCATGCGCAGATATCGTCACCTTTCTTCACCGTATCGCCGTCTTTCACCCGCAGGAACGCGCCATAAGGAACGTTATTACTGATCAGTACGACATTACGGTCATTTGGATTAACGATCCGAATTTCACCCGAACGACCCATAACGACCGTTTGAGGGTTGCCTTCAGAGTCTTCCGACTGAACCGTCCGCATTTCTTCGAATTCGATCAGACCATCGAATTTCGCTTTGATCGATGCATCGACAGCAATGTTAGAAGCCGTACCACCAACGTGGAATGTACGCAGGGTTAACTGTGTACCAGGCTCACCAATGGACTGAGAAGCAATTACGCCCACAGCTTCACCGATGTCTACCATGCGTCCCGATGCCAAGTTACGACCATAGCATTTTGCGCAAACGCCCTGGCGTGACTCACAGGTCAATACCGAACGAATTTCAACCGTTTCAATACTGGTTTCGTCAATACGGGCAGCTACTTCTTCGGTAACAAGCTCACCCGAAGCAACGATCAGCTCTTTCGACAGCGGATCGTAGATATCGTGAACCGTTGTACGACCCAAAATCCGCTCGGATAGTGGCTCAACAATGTCTTCGTTATCTTTCAGAGCCGAAACCTGTAAACCACGTAGCGTACCGCAATCATCTTCACTGATGATAACATCCTGTGCTACATCGTGTAGACGACGGGTCAGGTAACCGGCATCGGCTGTTTTCAGAGCTGTATCGGCCAGACCTTTCCGAGCACCGTGCGTTGAGATAAAGTACTCCAACACGTCGAGACCTTCTTTGAAGTTCGACAGAATCGGGTTTTCGATAATCTCACCAACAGAGCCCTGCAGGTTTTTCTGTGGCTTAGCCATCAGACCACGCATACCGCCCAACTGACGAATCTGCTCACGAGAACCACGGGCTCCCGAGTGCATCATCATGTAAATTGAGTTGAATCCGCCCTGATCGGCTTCGAGCTGCTTCATCAGCGTCTCGGTCAGACGGGAATTTACGCGCGTCCAGATATCGATAACCTGGTTGTAACGTTCATTCTCCGTAATCAGACCCATCAGATAGTTGTCCCAAACGCTTTGTACTTCAGCTTTCGCTTCTTCAACGAGTCCCTGCTTTGCTTCAGGAATCATGACATCGCTCAAGCCGATTGACAACCCACCTCTAAACGCCATCTGGAACCCAAGCTCTTTGATTTCGTCGAGGAATTGAGCCGTACGCGCACCACCCGAAATCTTGAAGATCAGTGCAATAATTTGTTGCAGCTTTTTCTTCGTCAGCAGTTCGTTGATATAGCCTACTTCTTCCGGTACAGCCTGATTGAACAATAACCGGCCAGCAACGGTGTCAATTACTTTATAAACCAACTCACCACTTTCATCCCGGACTTTAACCCGGCACTTAATGTTGGCGTGCTTGGAAACTTTACCTTCATTGATGGCAATAATTACTTCCTCAGCTCCGTAGAACGTCATTCCTTCACCCGAAATCGGATATTCAGGCGTGTTCTTACGGCCTTTGGTTACGTAATATAAGCCCAACACCATGTCCTGCGAAGGTACCGTAATCGGCGCACCGTTGGCAGGGTTCAGAATGTTGTGCGATGCGAGCATCAACAGCGAGGCTTCGAGGATAGCTTCCTGACCAAGCGGCACGTGAACGGCCATCTGGTCACCATCAAAGTCAGCGTTGAAAGCCGTACAAACGAGTGGGTGCAACTGAATCGCTTTACCTTCGATCAGCTTCGGCTGGAATGCCTGGATACCCAGACGGTGCAGCGTTGGAGCCCGGTTCAGCAATACAGGGTGGCCTTTCAGTACGTTTTCCAGAATATCCCAGATAACAGGATCTTTCCGGTCAACGATCTTTTTCGCCGATTTCACCGTCTTAACGATACCCCGCTCGATAAGCTTCCGAATAACAAACGGCTTGAATAATTCAGCAGCCATGTCTTTCGGCAAACCACACTCGTGCAGTTTCAGCTCAGGACCAACCACGATAACCGAACGACCTGAATAGTCGACACGTTTACCAAGCAGGTTCTGACGGAAACGCCCTTGCTTACCCTTCAGCATGTCAGACAGCGACTTCAGAGCACGGTTACCTTCTGAACGAACAGCATTCACTTTCCGCGAGTTGTCGAACAGCGAATCAACCGCTTCCTGCAACATCCGCTTTTCATTACGGAGAATTACTTCTGGCGCTTTGATTTCGATCAGACGTTTCAGACGATTATTCCGAATGATTACCCGGCGATACAGGTCATTCAAATCGGAAGTAGCGAAACGGCCACCATCCAGCGGGACGAGCGGACGCAACTCGGGGGGAATTACCGGTACCATCTTGATGATCATCCACTCTGGACGATTTTCAATCCGGCCGTTTGCTTCCCGGAACGCTTCAACAACTTTCAACCGTTTCAAGGCCTCAGCTTTCCGCTGCTGCGATGTGTCGGTTGCTGCTGAGTGACGCAGGGAATAAGACAGTTCGTCGAGATCAACGCGCGACAGCAACATTTCCAACGCTTCTGCCCCCATCTTGGCGATGAATTTATTCGGGTCTTTGTCGTCGAGGTGCTGGTTCGTGCTCGGCAGTTTGTCAATAATATCAAGATACTCGTCTTCCGTCAGGAAATCGAGTTGGTTAATGCCGTCTTCGGCCTTCACACCAGGTTGAACTACCACATACCGTTCGTAGTAGATCACCTGATCGAGCTTTTTGGTCGAAAGACCCAGCAGATAACCGATTTTGTTCGGCAAGCTGCGGAAATACCAGATATGCGCAACAGGCACCACCAGTTCGATGTGGCCCATACGCTCCCGGCGAACCTTTTTCTCGGTTACTTCAACACCGCAGCGATCACAGATAATGCCTTTATAGCGTATCCGTTTATATTTACCGCAATGACATTCCCAGTCCTTCACTGGCCCGAAGATGCGCTCGCAGAACAAGCCACCCATTTCGGGTTTGTAGGTCCGGTAGTTGATCGTCTCCGGCTGTGTCACCTCGCCGTAGGAACTCTCCAAAATAGACTCTGGCGACGCCAAGCTGATCGTCACGCTGGCAAAGTCGCTATTGAGTTTCTTGTTCTTTTTGAACGACATTGGTTGGAGATTATAGGTTTTAAAAGAGGAGTTGGGAGTGAAAAGCAAGGATTATGAATGAAAACGTTTGTTTACTATTCTACTCCTTGCTCCTCGCTCCTCGCTCCTATTACTCTAATGTAATTTCAAGTGCCAGACCACGCAATTCGTGAACGAGTACGTTGAACGACTCCGGAATATTCGGCTTCGGCAGGTTTTCACCTTTCACGATCGCTTCGTATGCCTTCGCGCGGCCAACAACGTCATCCGACTTCACCGTCAGGATTTCCTGCAGGATGTTCGATGCCCCGAAGGCCTCCAACGCCCACACTTCCATCTCCCCGAACCGTTGACCACCAAACTGCGCCTTACCACCCAGTGGTTGCTGGGTAATGAGCGAGTAGGGTCCAATTGAACGAGCGTGCATCTTATCGTCCACCAGGTGTCCGAGTTTGAGCATGTAGATGATACCGACTGTTACAGGTTGATCGAAGCGGTCACCCGTTAGACCATTATAGAGGTATGTACGACCAAATGATGGCAAACCGGCAGCATCTAACTCATCAACAACTTGTTGTTCTGTAGCTCCGTCAAAAATTGGCGTTGCATACTTCCGATCCAGTTTCTGACCAGCCCATGCTAATACGGTTTCATAAATCTGCCCAAGGTTCATACGAGATGGTACGCCAAGTGGATTCAATACGATATCGACTTTTGTTCCATCTTCCAGGAATGGCATGTCTTCATCCCGTACAATCCGGGCAACAACCCCTTTGTTACCGTGACGACCGGCCATCTTATCCCCTACTTTCAGCTTCCGCTTCTTAGCGATATAGACCTTAGCCAGTTTCACGATACCTGCTGGCAATTCATCACCAACTTCAAGTGTAAAGCGTTCACGCTTGAATCGGCCCGTAATTTCGCTCCGACGATTGTTGTAGTTCTTCACCAGATGAACAATCATCTGATTCAGCTTATCATCGTCCGTCCAGCCATCTAAATTGACATCGATCAGGATGTTCGCTTCTTCCGGCACAGCGTAACCACTTTCGTCGCGATATGAGTTCTTGTCAGGGAATAAGTTTTCCGTAATGTTCTTCCGGTTAAACTTCACACCTTTACTGACAATTTCATCACCGAATTTATGCTTAACACCCACGCTGGTTTTGCCATCGAGAAGCGTAACCACTTTTTCGATCATGCGGGCACGGAAGTCATTCAGCTCACGGCCATATTTCTTCATCAGTGCTTTCACTTCGTCTTTGTGCTTACCCCGGTCTTCTTTAGCCGGGCGCGCAAACAACTTAGTGTCAATAACAACGCCTTTCAATGACGGTGGTGCCTTTTTAGAAGCATCTTTCACGTCACCGGCTTTGTCACCGAAGATAGCACGGAGCAGTTTTTCTTCTGGCGTAGGATCGCTCTCTCCTTTTGGTGTAATCTTACCAATCAGAATATCGCCTTCCTTCACTTCTGTACCAATACGAACGATACCGTTTTCGTCAAGGTTACGAACCGTTTCTTCGCTTACGTTCGGAATTTCGGAGGTTAATTCCTCTTCACCACGCTTCGTGTCGCGTACTTCCAGTTCAAATTCTTCGATGTGGATCGAAGTGAAAATATCTTCACGAACAACCCGCTCCGAAATCACAATAGCATCCTCGAAGTTATACCCTTGCCATGGCATGAAGGCAACCTTCATGTTCCGGCCAAGTGCTAACTCGCCAGCCTGTGTAGCATAGCCTTCGCAAAGTACATCGCCCTTCTTCACTTTCTGACCTTTCAGGACAGTTGGTTTAAGGTTGATGCAAGTATCCTGGTTCGTCCGACGGAATTTGATCAGGTTATAAGTCTTCCGGTCTTCATCAAATGTTACTGCCAGTTGATCATCATCAAGCTCGTAGCGAACTACGATTTTGGTTGAATCAACAAACTCAATAACACCATCAGCTTCCGCAATAACCAGCGTCCGTGAATCAACAGCTACACGTCCTTCCAGACCCGTTCCTACAATCGGAGCTTCCGGGCGGAGCAGTGGAACTGCCTGACGCTGCATGTTCGATCCCATCAGGGCGCGGTTTGCATCGTCGTGCTCAAGGAACGGAATCATGGAAGCAGCCACCGATACAATCTGGTTCGGCGCTATATCCATGAACGTTACATTCGCAGGTTCAGCCATCGGGAAGTCACCTTCAAAACGAGCCTTCAGGCGATCGACGTGGAAGTTACCCTTATCATCAATACCGGCGTTTGCCTGTGCGATATAATGCGTATCTTCTTCTTCAGCCGTCAGATACATCACAGGCTTATCTATAGACACCTTACCGTTTTCAATGATACGGTACGGGGTTTCGATAAAGCCCATGCTATTGATTTTAGCATAGACGCAAAGTGACGAAATCAGACCGATGTTCGGACCTTCCGGGGTTTCGATGGTACACAGACGACCGTAGTGCGTGTAGTGTACGTCACGAACCTCGAAACCGGCCCGTTCGCGCGACAGACCACCGGGTCCCAGAGCTGACATACGACGCTTGTGCGTCACTTCAGCTAGTGGGTTAGTCTGGTCCATGAACTGCGACAGCTGGTTTGTTCCAAAGAACGAATTGATCACCGACGACAGAGTACGGGCGTTAATCAGGTCAACGGGTTTAAAGTCCTCGTTATCCCGTACGTTCATCCGTTCTTTGATTGTCCGGGCCATCCGGGCCAAACCAACACCAAACTGGGCATATAACTGCTCACCTACTGTACGGACACGCCGGTTGCTAAGGTGGTCAATATCATCGACAACGGCTTTCGAGTTAATCAGGCCAATCAGGTATTTCACGATAGAAACAATATCTTCTGTCGTTAGAACCTTCATCTCCGAAGAAATGTCGAGACCGAGTTTTTTGTTAATCCGGTAACGGCCAACATCACCAAGATCATACCGTTTGTCTGAAAAGAACAAACTCTGGATGATTTCCCGAGCAGTTTGCTCATCGGGTGCATCAGCATTCCGAAGCTGCCGATAGATTTGCTCAACGGCCTCTTTTTCAGAGTTTGAGCTATCTTTCTGCAGCGTATTATAAATGATATTGTAATCGGCCATATTCATATCCTCCTTATGCAGGATGACTGACTTCTGACCTGAATCCGTAATTACATCGATATCGTCTGCTGAGATAGCCGAGTCACGCTCAAGCAATACCTCATTCCGGCTAATCGAAACTACTTCACCTGTGTCTTCATCGACGAAGTCTTCGGTCCATGTACGCAGTACCCGGGCAGCTAACCGGCGACCGATCGCTTTTTTCAGGTTTGCTGGCGTTGCCGGTACTTCTTCTGACAGACCAAACAGATCAAGAATGTCTTTATCTGACCCAAAACCAATGGCACGCAACAGCGTTGTAACCGGGAATTTCTTTTTCCGGTCGATGTACGCATACATGACGTTGTTAACGTCAGTCGAGAACTCGATCCATGATCCTTTAAATGGAATAATCCGGGCTGAATAGAGTTTGGTGCCATTTGTGTGCTTGCTCATGGAGAAGAACACGCCTGGCGAACGGTGCAATTGTGAAACAATCACCCGTTCTGCTCCGTTAATGACGAAGGAGCCTTTCTCGGTCATGTACGGAATGTTACCCAGGAATACCTCCTGCTCGATCGTTTCAAAATCCTCGTTATCGGGATCGTTGTTCGACAGGCGCAGCTTGGCTTTCAAAGGCACCGAGTACGTTAACCCCCGATCAATAGACTCGTCAACGGAGTATTTCGGTGGATCAACAGAATAATCAATGAACTCCAGCTTGAAATTCTCGCGGGAGTCTGAAATTGGGAAGTTTTCCTGAAAAACCTTGAATAATCCTTCCTCCGAACGTTGATTCGAGGGGGTATCAAGCTGGAAAAAATCTTTGAAGGATTTTACTTGAATATCCAAAAAATCTGGATACCCAATCACTGGCTGAATCGTCGCAAAATTTTTGCGCGTACTGATTTTCGCGTTTGTAGCCAAGATTGTTCTTCGTTTAGTTGCGTAACCGATTCTCTATGAGCGCGTTGTGAAGATTTACAACGGCACCCGAACTAAGCGGTCATTCAGGCCCCGGGCGTCACCCAACCTAAGGGGCGTGAATAGACAACGTAATGCAATACGAATAAGTTTGTCTTTTGCAAGGGCATAGACAAAAAAGTCTCCAAACAGGAAAAGACCAGACGTTGGTCTGGCCTCCCCTGCCTGGAGCGATATACGATCAAGTGGTTGCTTACTTAACTTCTACTTCAGCACCAGCTTCTTCGAGTTGTTTCCGCAGTGCTTCTGCTTCGTCTTTGCTAACGCCTTCTTTAACTGGTTTCGGTGCTGTATCGACTAATTCTTTAGCCTCTTTCAGTCCCAGACCTGTCAGATCTTTAACCAGTTTCACAACAGCTAGTTTAGCAGCACCAGCCGCTTTTAAAACTACGTCGAACGAAGTTTTCTCGGCAACAGCTGGAGCAGCATCACCGCCACCTGCAGCACCACCAGCTACCATTACGGGAGCGGCAGCAGCCGGCTCAATTCCGTACTCATCCTTCAGGATAGCAGCCAGTTCGTTAACTTCTTTAACCGTCAGGCTTACAAGCTGCTCAGCGAACGCTTTCAAATCTGCCATTGTAGTATTTTCTTAATTTGATTGTGATACGATTTGTTAATAGCGCGGGGCGAAGCCCGCTTTTTAGTGTCGAAAGATGCGGGCTTATGTCATTATGACGAAACCCGCCTTACAGCTAAGCTGCTTCCTCGCGCTCCGACAACGTTTTGAGGATACCGGCCAGTTTGTTGCCACCGCCTTGCAACGCCGAGATGACGTTTTTGGCAGGTGATTGCAACAGGCCGATAATTTCGCCGATCAGTTCCTGCTTGCTCTTCAGTGAGATGAGCGTATCAAGTTGGTCAGCGCCAATAAACAGGCTATAATCAATCGATGCAGCCTTCAGTTGCAGTTTATCATTTGTTCTGCGGAACTCCTTGATAAGCTGTGCCGGTGCTTTACCATTTTCAGGGTGAAACATCACCGCTGACTGGCCATGAAGCACCGTCTCGTTGAACGGCGTAAAATCCGTATCCAGGGTTTCGAGTGCTTTTTTGATGAAGGAATTCTTCACCACTTTGTACTCGATGCCCCGCTCAAAACACATCCGACGGAGATTGTTGGTTTCAGCAACCGTCATGCCATTGGCTTCCGTGATGTAGAAGAAGGGAATGCTCTGAAACTTGTCAGTTAATTCCTCAATAATCGCTCCTTTTTCCTCGCGCTTCATGGCTTAAATTCCGGCTACTGTGCCTTTATCAATACTTACTCCCGGACTCATTGTGCTCGACAGGTATATTGTCTTCACGTATGTACCTTTTGCCGATGAAGGCTTCAGGCGCATCAGTGTCGATATAACTTCCTGAGCGTTTTCGGCCAGTTTTTCTGGCGTAAACGACACTTTACCAATACTGGTGTGAATGATACCGGTTTTGTCAACTTTAAAGTCGATTTTACCAGCCTTCACCTCGCGAACAGCTTTTGCTACGTCAGGTGTTACCGTACCCGATTTCGGGTTTGGCATCAGACCACGTGGACCCAGAACTTTACCCAGACGACCAACTTTAGCCATTACGTTCGGCATCGTGATAATCACGTCAACGTCCGTCCAGCCCTGTTCGATCTTCTGAATGTAATCATCCAGCCCTACGTAATCGGCACCTGCCTCTTTCGCTTCGTTCTCCTTGTCCGGGGTGCAAAGCACCAGAACGCGAACCGTTTTACCCGTACCGTGTGGCAACGTAGCTACGCCACGTACCATTTGGTCGGCTTTACGCGGATCAACGCCTAACCGTACATCAATATCCACAGAAGCGTCGAATTTAGTGTACGAAATCTCCTTCAGAATAGAAGCTGCTTGTTCCAGCGAATATTCTTTAGCAGCGTCGTACTTCGACTGAGCTTCTTTTTGTTTTTTCGTTAACTTAGCCATTTCTGTGTTTGCCTGGGCAAGTCTATTAGTTCTCGAATGGCGCAGCGCCAGTCACCGTAATTCCCATGCTGCGGGCCGTTCCGGCCACTTGCTTCATCGCAGACTCGATCGTGAAAGCGTTCAAATCAGGCATTTTCGTTTCAGCGATTGTCCGGATTTGATCCCATGATACGGAGCCAACTTTGTTGCGGTTTGGTTGAGCAGAGCCACCTTTCAGTTTAGCCGCTTCCATCAGCAGAATTGGTGCTGGCGGAGTTTTGATGACGAAATCAAAGGACTTATCCTTATAGTACGTAATCAAAACCGGCAATACCGTACCTACTTTATCCTGCGTACGGCCATTGAACTGCTTGCAGAATTCCATGATGTTTAAACCTTTGGAACCAAGCGCCGGACCGATCGGAGGTGAGGGGTTAGCCTGCCCGCCTTTGACTTGCAGCTTTACATAGCCACCTACTTCTTTTGCCATCGTATTAAAATTTGTGATTTATGACGTCTGATACCTGATTTATTAGTCACATTCATAAAATCAGACTCATTTATCATGAACCAGGCTGTTTTGGTCATTTGTCCTCTGAGGGAAGCATAGGCTACCTGACCAATTGAAAGCCAATTTTTGGTTAGCTTTCTTTTTCTACTTGTGCGTAACTGAGTTCTACCGGAGTACTCCGGCCAAATATCTTAACAACGACGTTCAATTTCTTCCGGTCGTCGAATACTTCTTCCACAGTGCCAATGAAACCGCCAAACGGCCCATCAACAACTTTTACATTTTCACCTTTGAGGTAACCTACTGTTGGCGCTGCGACTTCCTGTGCTTCTTCCTCCATCCGGCCCAGCATACGATTAACTTCTGACTGCCGTAACGGAACTGGAACTTTGGTCGTTGTGCCCGCCTGCGAATTTCCCAGAAATCCCAGAACACCTGGCATGTTCAGGATCAGGTCGAGCGCACGGTTATTACCCAAATCGGCCGAAATCATGATATAACCCGGAAAAAACGATTTCTCACGAACGCGTTTCTTTCCATTGCGCATTTCATACACCTTCTCCGAAGGAATAAGAACCTGCGGGATGATTTCATCCAACTTTTGCCGGATAATTTCGTTATCGAGATAGGATTTGATCTTCTTCTCCTGCCCCGATACCGCCCGAATGACGTACCACTGTATGCCGCTCATATTGGTAAAGATTTATGATTGTTGATTTTTGACGTATGATTTCTGTCAATCATAAATCAGCAATCCCAAATCATACGTTAGAATGACTGATAAAATGCATTCAGTCCGTTCTCAAATACTAAATCAATTAACCCGACCAATAGCGCAAAAATCAGCGATGCTACCAATACCAGCGTTGAACTGGACTGCAGATCGCCGAATTTAGGCCAAGTCACGTTATGCTGAACCTCCTCCCAAGAGGCTTTCAGAAACGATATAAACTTGTCCATTGTATGTAAGGGATTGGCACGGGTGGAGAGATTCGAACTCCCATCAACGGTTTTGGAGACCGCTATTCTACCCTTGAACTACACCCGTATTAAAAACCCGAACCGGCGTGCTTCCGAATTCGGACTGCAAAAGTACGAAATAATATCAAAAAACAAGTGCACCCCGTAAAGAAATGCACTTGTTTTGAATTACTTACTTAATCGAGGATTTCTGTTACCTGACCAGCACCTACGGTACGACCACCTTCGCGGATAGCGAAACGGAGTCCCTTTTCCATAGCGATTTTGTTGATCAGACTAACTTCAATTGTAATGTTATCACCCGGCATTACCATCTCAACGTTAGCAGGCAATGTAATTTCGCCAGTTACGTCAGTGGTACGGAAGTAGAACTGAGGACGGTACTTGTTGAAGAACGGCGTGTGACGGCCACCTTCCTCTTTCGAGAGTACATAAACTTCAGCTTTAAACCGCAGGTGAGGAGTTACAGAACCTGGTTTGCAGATTACCATGCCACGACGGATATCGGTTTTTTCGATACCACGGAGCAGCAGACCTACGTTGTCACCAGCTTCGCCACGGTCCAGAATTTTCCGGAACATTTCAACACCAGTTACAACTGATTTCAGGTTTTCAGCACCCATACCCAGGATTTCAACCTGTTCGCCTGAGTTGATGATACCCCGCTCAATACGGCCTGTAGCAACTGTACCACGACCTGTGATCGAGAACACGTCTTCAACCGGCATCAGGAACGGAAGATCCGTCTGACGAGGAGGAAGTGGGATAAAGCTGTCAACGCTATCCATCAGTTCTTCGATGGTTTTAACCCATTTAGCATCGCCGTTCAGGCCACCAAGAGCCGAACCTTGAATAACTGGGATATTGTCACCGTCAAAGTTGTAGAAGCTCAACAGTTCGCGGATTTCCATTTCTACGAGTTCGAGCAACTCTGGATCGTCCACCATGTCCACTTTATTCATGAACACAACGAGCTGAGGTACACCTACCTGACGAGCAAGCAGGATGTGCTCACGAGTCTGTGGCATTGGACCGTCCGTTGCGGCTACCACGAGGATAGCACCGTCCATTTGAGCAGCACCCGTTACCATGTTTTTCACATAGTCAGCGTGGCCTGGGCAGTCAACGTGCGCATAGTGGCGGTTAGCTGTAGAGTACTCAACGTGCGATGTATTGATGGTGATACCACGCTCTTTTTCTTCCGGAGCGTTGTCAATCGAGGAGAAGTCCCGAATTGCGGCCAGACCCTTTTCGGCCAGCACTTTCGTAATGGCAGCCGTCAGCGTCGTTTTACCGTGGTCAACGTGACCAATCGTACCGATGTTTACGTGCGGTTTCGAGCGGTCAAAATTCTCTTTTGCCATGTTTTTAAAACGCTATTATGAACTGTTGTTTGTTATTGGGTGAACTCGCTGAACGTAAATAAGGCCAGACGATATCTACCCATTGAGGTCTGACACCGTTTTGGCTTGAAACCGCACGGGCGGCCCCGTCAATAAGACTCCACTAAAGAAGTCTTGAGCCGTTACGGGGACTTGAACCCCGGACCTCTTCCTTACCAAGGAAGTGCTCTACCGCTGAGCTATAACGGCTTACTTACTAATGGGTTATGTAGAATGAAAATGAGGTTGCAGAAACTACAGCACGATACATTTTTCATTCTACACGATTCATTAATAGAGCGGAAGACGGGTCTCGAACCCGCAACCTATAGCTTGGAAGGCTATCGCTCTACCAATTGAGCTACTTCCGCAAAAAAGAAGTTACAAAGTTGGAGAGCCTTAAAGTCGTTGAGTTTTTCAACTCCATAACTTTATGACCAGATAAACTTTATAACTTCCTTTAGTGGGGAGTGGAGGATTCGAACCTCCGAAGGCGTACGCCAGCAGATTTACAGTCTGATCCATTTGGCCACTCTGGAAACTCCCCAAAAACACTCGTAAAGAACAATTTCCGCCCCCCTTTCGGGTTTGGAGTTGCAAAATTACACGCTTTTATCGTGTTGTCAACAAATGACTTAAAAATAATTTAGAGAAAATAGAACTGAACTCGTTTTGATGCGCTATCGACCCTGCATTTATGTTGTCTGCATTGAGCCCTACAACCTGGTATTCAGCGCAGAAGTTATACTGCTCGTTTGTCTATTAGCAGCTCTTTTATCACTGACTAAACGAATCAATTTACTGTAGATAACACAACTCTAATGATTTACGTTTATTTCAGCAATTGCGTTAATTGTTTACCATCCGGATAGAACATCTCCGTGATGCGCCACCGCCCCCCGTCAATCTGATTCATGTCGACCTTAACTTCTTGCGGTTTACCGTTATCCTGAAATGTCACATACACAATTGCTCTTTTTCCACCGATAGCTGCCGGTTCTACCCAGGTTTTCTTAACGGCTGCATCGGGAGCGTTAAAAAGCAGGTTGGTTTTCGTTCTATTTACCTTACCCGTTGCTTTCTGTGCGTCATTCCAGATAAGATCAGCCGTCGGTTTAGCAAAGAACTGATCGATCAGTGTTCTGTCTTTCTTTTCACGAAATGGGTTTTCTTTCGCATTATGCTCAAAATAAAGCGCTCGGATCAACCGGTCAGCGGCTGTTCGGGGCGAATCAGGTCCGGGGCGTTTCGCCAAACTTGCTGCACTGTCGGGTTGCTCAGTGGTAGTATCGGAGGCAGTTGTAGCCTCCTGTTTTGGTTTTGTCTGGCATGAAATACTGATAGCTAATAAGGCTACTACTATAATTCGGGACGCATTCATACGTGTAAAGCGAGCGGTTAAGGGTATCGTACTAAATTCAGTTGGAAAGATAAAAAGGTAATTGGTGTACTATAAGCCCAGATTACCCTGGCAGCTACTTATTTCCATCAGTTACCCTCCTATTTATTGCTGAATGGCTTGTTCTACCAAACCTTAATCCGCTGTTCTTTTGGCTTGTACAGCTTGTCGCCAGGCTGAATAGCAAACGCCTGATACCAGGCATCAATGTTCGAGAGCGGCCCATTGACCCGATAAACGTCAGGTGCGTGCGGGTCAGTCATAATTCGTTGCGCCGTCGATTCGGGAAGTTGATTACTTCGCCACACCTGTGCCCATGAAAGGAAAAACCGTTGATCGGGCGTAAATCCATCTATCTTGGTTTTTGACTTACCCTGTGGCGTTTTCTTGAAGGCATCGTAGGCGATAGCCAGTCCGCCCAGATCGGCCAGGTTTTCGCCTAATGTCAGTTGTCCGTTTACTTTTATAGAATCCAGTACTTTAAAGCCGAAAAACTGATCCCGTACTTTGTCGGCACGTTCTTTAAATTTCGTAGCATCGTCTTTGCTCCACCAATCGCGTAAGGTTCCATCAGCGTCATATTGTCGGCCAGAGTCGTCGAAGCCGTGCGTCATTTCATGGCCGATAACAGCACCGATGCCGCCATAATTAACGGCATCGTCGGCATCGAAATCAAAGAATGGAAATTGCAGAATAGCGGCAGGAAACGAAATATCGTTATTGACCGGGCTGTATTGCGCATTTACGGTTGGTGGCGTCATGCCCCACTCCGTCCGATCGACTGGCTTACCCAATCGGCCAAGTACGTGATTATACTGCCATTTATTGGCTGATTTTACATTACCATAAAAATCATTCCGGCTGATAACAACACCCTCGTACACCTTCCACTTGTCGGGATAACCAATTTTTCGCTTAAACGCCAGCAATTTTACAAGTGCCTTCTTTTTAGTGTCTTCGCTCATCCAGTCCAGATTTTTGATATGGTCTTTGTAGGAAGCTTCTAGATTGTCGACCAGGGCCAGCATTCGCTGTTTGGCTTCAGGCTTAAAATAGCTTTGCACGTAAAGTTGCCCAAGGAGGTCGCTGAGTGTACCATCGATCAGGCTGCTCACACGCTGCCAGCGTGGTGTCTGCTCTTTCTGACCAGTCAATACCTTCGTAAAGGCAAAATTCTGCTGAACAAAAGCATCGCTTAGATAGGGTGCTGCATTCTTTAAAATATTCCAGCGCATGTATGTTCGCAGGTCTTCGATAGGAGTAGCTGTTAACAAACTATCGAGAGAATGAAAAAAGGCAGGGCTTTGCACGAGTACCGTGTCCTGGCCTTTGGCGCCGTATTTCGTCAGTTGGTCGGCCCAACTAATTCCGGGGGTTTTCTGGCTAAAAGCAGACACGGTCAATTTATTATACGTCTTGTATGGGTCACGCATCTCAACACGCGGCATTTGCGCTTTAGCTATGGCCGTTTCCATACGCATGATCACATCGGCATCCTGTGAAGCCTGAGTTGGCTCTTCGCCAATCAATGCGAACATGCTGACCAGATTATCATGATACGCATCACGGATCTTTTGGCTCCGGGCATCATTTTTCAGATAGTAATCGCGATCGGGTAGTGTAGTCCCTCCCTGAGCAAGTTGAGGTAAATACTTGCTTACATTTTTTCGGTCTGGCGTTACACCAAAGCCAAATAACATGCCATTGCCCTGGGTGCGCTGATAGGCCAGCTCATCGAGAAACAATGCTTTATTGTTGACTTTATCAATGCGAGCCAAATCGGACTTGATTGGATCAAAGCCGCGTTTTTCGAGCGTTACGCTATCCATACCGCTGGTATAATAATCGCCTACCATTTGATAAAGCCGACCTCTGGTTGTGGTTTTCGTTGCCTCCTCGAGCAGCGACTTCATAGCGTCCAGACTCTTCTCGCGCAATTCATTAAAACTTCCCCATGAGGTTTTAGAAGCAGGAATGGGGTTCGTCCGAATCCAGTTTCCGTTTGCATACTGGTAGAAATTATCGCCCGGCTTTACGGACAGATCCATATTTTGCGGATCGATGAATTTACGGGGTGGTACACCCGGCCGTGGCACCTTACTTCCTTCAATCGTATAAGAAGGTCTGTTCCGGTAAAACCGGGATGCTGTACCATCTGTAGCCTTAACGCTAACAGCAATGGTCATTGCCGATAGAAAAATCAGTTGTTTATTCATCTAATCTCATTGGTTGGGTTTAGGATTTTCATTAAGAGCTGTGCCACAGTTACTAATAACGAGCAAACAAACCGTGGCACGGCTCTTAACGAAAATCCTAGGGTTAATGAAGACAACAAAAATACTCGTAAATGACATATCCATTTTCTTAAAGTTCCAGACTCTATTGCTAATGGATAGCATTCGTCCTGACGAGTATATATTGGGAAAGGGGTCAGCCGAACGACTAAATTCGTTCGGCTGACCCCTTTCCCTTTACCTGTCTGATCTATTGTTTATTTTCCTGCCAGTGCCGTTTGGAATTCTTTGGCATAGGTGCCCGCCTTGTATTGATCGAAGGGCTCTTTCTGGTGGTAATCTCTTCCGAAATAGGTAATAATCTGATGAAATGTACGGGGTTCCAGATAACCAGCAATCGGTTGAATAAGCTGAAATTTTTCATCCAGAAAAACTGTCGTCGGATAGCTCATCTGGTTTCGTAATAGGGCTGCGGCCAGTTCATGAACTCCGCGGCCACCTGTGCTGACATATTTGAAGGTCTCTTTACCAAGCTTTATATCCTGAGTCTGTTCGGCATTAAAACGAACAGCGTAAAAATTCTCGTTCACATAATCTACGATCGCGGGCTTAGAGAAGGTTTCACGATCCATAACCTTACACCATCCGCACCAATCGGTATACACATCGACCACAAACTTTTTAGGTTTTTTTTGGGTCAGCGTGTAGGCTTCCTGAATAGTCAACCATTTTATGTGTTTTGCCTCAGCCTTAGGGCCACTCGTTGGTTCAATGGGCAACGTAGTTCGAAACGCGCTGATCGTGAGCATCACGAAAGCGGCAAAGAAAAGGAACAGACGATTCATAGCTTTGTTGGATGTAAAGACACTGTTTTCAAAATAACGTCACTGATTCAATAAAATTAGCACCAGACCATTTTTTAATATACAGATGAGTTACATTGGCCTAATTGCCCTTAGAATATCGCGTTTATGGGCTGGACCGGGATGCTTTTCAACGGTTAAACCAGCGGCTCGCATATTACGCTGTACATAACTCCTCGAACAGTATGTGGTCATCATACCGCCAGGAAGCAACAAGTTTGCCATTTGCTGAAAGATTTCAGGCTCCCACAATTCAGGCTGTGCTGTAGGAGCAAACGCATCGTAATAAATCAAATGAAAACGTTCGTCGGTTTGCAGCTCCTGAAGATTGCTTTCCAGTTTGGTCAAACTAAAACAGGGATTGATCTCAACAGGCTCGTTCCAGGACGATTCGTGCAGATTGATCAAATAGGATGTACCCAGGAATTGATCATAATTTAACTGCCGAATCTCTTCTATTGGCATTGGATATGCCTCAATTGCGGTGTAAAAAACCTGATGTTGATGTATTTCGGCCTCTCGAGCAGTTAGCAGGGCGTTCAACCCTGTCCCGAAGCCCATTTCAAAGATGCGGAGAGGGTTATGAGGAAACATTTTTAGCGCAGCATACAAGCCCAGCTCAATGTAAACCCGCTGCGACTCCTGATAAGCGCCGTGTATAGAATGATACGTTTTATTGAGCACCTGGTTTATAGCGGTGTGTGAACCATCAGCAGTAATCACTAACCGAACATCAGCTTTCATACACTATCGATTTTTGAACTATTTTTGCGCTCCCAAATATCTATTTCACAAATGATCCAACGCATTCAAACGATATTTTTGTTTCTTATTGCCGTTGCAATGGGGGTCGCTTTAGCTAATCCACTTTGGGAAAAAGCAGGATTGCAAGCCCCCGAAATGGCACGTCTAACAGCTTTAGAATTCAGTCAACAACAACGTGCTTCCGAGCAGGCGGGTATTCCGGCACAAGTAGCTCCCACTACTGTTGTCACATCAGTCTGGTACCTGGGCCTTCTGCTGGGCTTGGTAGCGCTGTCTGCGCTGTATGCCATTTTTCAATACCGCAACCGCCTTACCCAAACAGCCCTTTGCGCGGTAAATGCCCTGATGTTGACAGCGATCATGGGTATTGTACTTTACCGGACGCTCTATGCAGGTAAAGAATACGGCAATCCGGCCGATCAGGGTAATTTCCTGACAGGCTTTTATGCCATTATTGCAGCTCTGGTTTTCAACGCCCTAGCCAACCGATTCATTCGTCGGGACGAAAAAATGGTTCGGGATTCGGACCGGCTACGATAGCCCAGTACAGTGTAATTCATACATTAACAAGCCATAACACGACTGTTTTCAAAAACACCGCTGTTATGGCTTTTTCATTTTCAGTGACCTGACAACCTCAGGAAATAGCTTACTCTCTAGATTCGCGACCTTTCATCCATCGATATAAAAACAAATAGATGATCACCGAAGATAGTGTCCCAACCAGTGAGCCCACATACACATCTTCCACAAAATGCTGGAATAAATACACCCTTGAGTAGCCCGTTAAAAAGCCTAATAGCACAAAAAAATAGCCTCGTTTTTTATTTGGATCAAGAAAGGCCAATAAGCCAAACAAGGCAAAAGCGGATGTCGTATGTCCCGATGGAAAACTATTATAGCTGTGTATATCAAGCCCTTTAATCATATGATACTCAAAAGTAGAGTGTTCAAAAAACTTTAACGGCCGGGGTGAATTGGGAAAAACAATCGTTTTCAAGAACAGCGAAGACAGGGAAGACAGGGCAAAACTGGCAAAAGCAACGAAGCCTAGGCGTCTATTATAGATCAGGACAATTAGGCAGGCAACGACAAAAAAGGCGCCATCACCCATGTAGGTAGCATAGGTAAAAAACGCATCGGCTACCGGATTATTCCGAACATTAACCCATTGCATCAATTGAGCTTGCGTATAAATCAACTGCAGAACTCCCAGAATGATCAGGGCCATGCCGTAAGGCAGGAAGAAAAATCGATTTTTTCGCAGGAAATCAACTACCATTAGAAGCCAATTTGGGAATTAGTTGGCAGGCGTCGCTTTTTCAACCGTAATGCCTACACTCTGAATATTGAGTAACGGATCTTGCCGCATGTATTGTTTAAGCTGAATGGTGTATTTACCAGGTTTGGGAAACCGATAGTCGCGCTTCATTAGAAACTTATGGTCGAAGAGATCACCGAGGCCATCGCCATTGGGTTTTCCAGTCTTGGGGTCCATCAGGAGCAATTCGTCGAGCCGGGATTCGATTTCTTTACCGCTGGAATCGCGTAAATAACGAGTCAGGTAAAGGTTATAATAGCCATAGGAAAGACTATTTCGCAGGTTATAATAGATATTATACGGAACGGAGACATCCTCTATCGTAAAGGTAAAAGTCGGTGCGTTTTTAATGTACCACTTACCATCTTCAATATCTGTATATTCTTTATAAACCGCATTTCCAGCGTTCATATCACACCCCAACACCAGCAATGCGGTGAATACCAATAAACCCAGTTGTTTCATACCATGCCTTAATACGCTACAAAGCTACGACGGGCTTACTGGCTTTTCAAATCACAAAAAACGATGGCAAGGACTTGTAAACGATAAAAATAGTTATAAGTTTGTTACATGGAAAAGTTAACCGCTAAAGAAGAAGAAGTCATGCAGGTGCTCTGGAAAATGGAACAGGGCTATGTAAAAGATATGGTTCCCCAGTTTACCAACCCTCCTCTGCACTATAACACCGTTTCGACCATTGTTCGCAACCTCGAAGAAAAAGGATATGTTGGGCACCGGGCTTATGGGAATACCCATGAGTATTATCCGATCATAAGCAAGGAAACGTATCAGAACCGATTCGTACTCAAGAAAGTGGTTGATGATTATTTTGATAACTCCTACAAAAATCTGGTCAGTTATTTCGCAAAGAACGAGAAGATTTCTGCCGATGAACTGCGGGAAATTCTGGCCATGATCGAACAAAAAAAATAGCGGTATGGAACTCCTGCGCTACGTACTACTGGCTAATGGTTTGTTGGGCGTTGTGAGTATAGCCTATTTCGTTTTACTCCGACGCGAAACATTCTTTGAAGCCAATCGGATTGCCCTCTGGTTAGGATTGGCCGCGGCTCTGATCCTTCCTCTGCTGGAAGTACCTGATTGGCGACCACGGCCTGTTCGAAAAGTGATGCAACGTACGGCGCAGGTTATCGTACCGAACGTATTCCCGAACTCACGCATCAGGCAGCCAGAGGTAACGATTACTTTTCCTAACGGCCGGACTTACCAGATGGATACCCAGGCTGCCTTCCTGGCACAACAAAACCAGTCTGTTAGGTTTTGGCAAACAAGTCTGATTGCCCTTTACGTATTGGGTGCGCTCGCTTTTCTCATTCGGTTTGGGCTTCGCCTGGCGTCTCTTGTTCGGGTAATCAGTCGGTCATCGCATAACCCCTATGGTGGTTTTACGCTCGTACTGCATGAGAATACGTCTTCACCATTTTCGTTTTTTCGTTGGGTAGTTCTTAACCCTGCGCATCATTCAGCCGACGAACTGGACCAGATTCTGAAGCATGAACGCGTCCATGTTCGCTGCTGGCATAGCCTGGACATGATTGGCGCCGAATTGATCTGTATTGCTTTCTGGTTTAATCCAGCCGCTTACTTATTCCGGCATTTACTGCATCAAACGCTCGAATTCGGTGCCGATCAGGCCGTTTTGGCAGAAGGTGTCGATGTGCGAGCGTATCAGTACAATCTGGTCAAAGTAAGTTTATCGGCCGGGCGATCGGTATTCGCCAATCAGTTCAGCGGTCCAACGTTGCGTCAGCGAATAGCGATGATCAATCGTGAACGATCTTATCCGGTGAACTTCTGGGGAAGGTATATGGTCTGGGGAGCACTTCTGGCCAGTATGGCTCTTGCCTGCCGACATATTCAACCCGAGGATGATTCGCTCAGTACAAAATCAAGAGCCCCTTTTCCATTAACGAATGCTACACGAATAGCGGCTGCGGAACTTCACAAACCTGCTATGCCCTGGTTCCGGCAGTCATCCCTGCTCGTTGATGAAGTAAGTAAACCGCTTAACAGACACCCAAGAATCAGCGGGCTCCTGATAAATTATCCCGAGGCCTTATGTCTACGCAATAACCACCTGGCACTCAAAACTCAAAATGGCGAGCAGGTTAAGGTATTTATCAATGGACAGGAGGCTTCCGCTCAAGCATTATCGGCCTTAACATTCGATGAAGTAAACGATTTTTTAATTTATCGAAAATGGGATGATGTTCAGGAAGCGAACAAATTTCCAGAGACTTACCGGATCTTTATTAGTACGACGCATAAAACCATAGCTAACGATCCGATACGCGAAAAATGGAAGCAATTTCTGGAAGCTGCGGCTTTATCCGATAATCCGTTGGGGGTATCGAATACGTTTTCGATGAATAAGTTGCTCGAAGCAACCTTTTTCAGCAATAAGCTAGCCTTTGTAAAACGGACAAAGGATGATCATTTAACCCTGTACGACGAATACAAAACGGATATTGAAGCTTATATAAACGGGATATCAGTGCGCCCTAAAGAGATTGAAAGTGTGCACGTACGCGAAGTAGACCGGCTCTACGCCCGCGAACGTTCCTTTGAGGAATGGGCGGACGGGCCAAATCGACAGGCGCGTTTTATACTTTATATTCAAACGACACCTAAGCGTGCCAAACGCGATAGCAGTTACTACGTGTTTAGCCCTTTCTACACGGGTGATTTCTGACGTAAGGGCTTTAGTAGAAGCAGGGCTATCACTAAAAATAAACCCCAATCATTATGACCGGGGTTTGTATTACTGGGCTTTGCCGTTGGGCGCAGGTTTTAAAACTTTATCCCCAGCTCCTTTCGACTTCTTCTTTTTCTTTTTAGCGCTTCGTGTAGCGTACTTCGCATCCAGTTTCTGGAGATCACTATTCAGTGCAGCCGCTGTGGGAGATTCTTTCTCACCTATTGGCGTCAACACATCGAACGACTCCGGAACCACACCTTTTTTATTTAATTCGGCAATTTCCAGCACACGCTCGATTGGCAGTGGATACCAGGTGCTTTCGGTTCCGTAACCGAACCACATTAGTTTCCGGAAAATATCCGTTTTCTGCAAATAAGCCCGTCCCTTTTGGGTTTCGAGCGGTTTTTCAATGGTCGGAATGTCACGCAAAGCGTCCATATACGTGTCTAACTCATAGTTCAGACAGCATTTTAGCCGACCACACTGGCCCGAGAGTTTTGCCGGATTCAACGACAGATTCTGATAGCGGGCAGCAGAGGTTGCAATGTTTTTGAAATCGGTAAGCCAGGTCGAACAGCATAGTTCGCGACCGCATGAACCAATACCACCTAATCGACCAGCCTCCTGCCGCAGGCTGATCTGGCGCATTTCAATGCGAGCCTTGAATTCACTGGCCAGCATCTTGATCAGCTCCCGAAAATCAACGCGTTCCTCGGATGAGTAATAAAAGGTTGCCTTTGTATTGTCCGACTGAAACTCAACGTCAGACAGCTTCATGTTTAGCTTCAGTTCGCGAATAATTTCCCGGGAACGATAAAGAGCCGGCAAATCCCGCAGTATAGACTGATCGTGCCGTTCGAGGTCTTTAGGCGTTGCAATCCGATGAATAACTTTCGTATCATCGTTTATTTTAACTCCTCGTTTCTTGACCTGTATCCGCACTAACTCGCCTTGTAGTGAAACAGCACCGATGTGAAAACCGGACTGCATTTCCACTACCACATAGTCGCCCGTCGTTAGATCGAGCTGATGAACGTTCCGATAGTATTCTTTTCTACCACCCTTAAACTTCACCTCAACAACATCATATTTCAGACCTGGCATTGCGATATCGCTGAGCCAGTCAAATGAATTTAGCTTATTGCATCCTCCGGTGCTACATCCTCCGCTACCGCATCCCGTTGTGGCCGTTTTCTGACCATCGGATGCTCCTCGCTGGGTTCCGCAACCGCCAGTTGCACAGGATTTACAACTCATATCTATATAGTTATCGAGTTGTAACGTGGCAAAGGCACAAAGTTGACTACAACAGTTTAGGGTTCATACAACGTTATACCTTTACGACTTTATAACTCGTAGTTAATCAGCGTACCGAATCAGGTCAAGCCCAATATCTCTTCGGTACTGCTTCCCATCAAATTGAACCGTTCGGGCCGCTTCCTGCGACTTCCGGACGGCATTTTCCAGCGAATTAGCCTGAGCCGTTAAGGCCAGCACTCGTCCGCCATTGGTTACTACATGGCCGTTATGAGCCATTGTTCCGGCATGAAAAGCCATAACATCTTCTAAACGCTCCAGTTCTGAAATGATTTTACCTTTCTCATAGTCATCTGGATACCCTCCCGACACCACAACCGTTGTGACTGCCGTTTGGGGTGAAACCTGTACAGCTATTTTATCTAACGTACCTTCGGCCGTTGCCACCATTAGCTCAGCGAAATCAGTCTGAATTCTTGGTAGTACGACTTCTGTTTCAGGGTCGCCCATCCGAGCGTTATACTCGATAACATACGGTTCACCATTTACTTTCATCAGACCGATAAAAATAAATCCCTTATACACAATACCCTCTTTCTGCAATCCGGTAAGCGTTGGTTTCACGACTTTTTCCTCAACCTTCCGCAGAAAGGATTCATTCGCAAAAACTACCGGCGATACGGCGCCCATGCCTCCCGTATTGAGTCCTGTATCTCCTTCACCAATGCGTTTGTAATCTTTAGCCTCGGGAAGGATTTTGTAATTAACCCCGTCGCTCAGAACAAAGACCGACAATTCAATTCCCCGCAAAAATTGCTCTACCACGACTTTACTGCCTGCAGCACCAAATTTCTGGCCATCAAGCATATCGGTTAGGGTGCTCTTTGCGTCGGTTATGTTTTCGGCAATAATTACTCCCTTACCAGCTGCCAGTCCATCCGCTTTCAGGACGACAGGCAACGTATGGCCGTCCAGATAAGCCAAACCGCTCTCAATGGTTGTTGCAGTAAATGTCTGCGATGACGCCGTCGGTATGCCATATCGAAGCATAAACTGCTTCGAGAAATCTTTACTTCCCTCCAACTGTGCCCCATGCGCATCTGGTCCAACGATGAGCAAATTAACTAAGTCAGGTTGTTGACGAAAGTAATCGACAACCCCGTTAACTAATGGCTCTTCTGGCCCAACAATGAGCAGATCAATGGCATTGGTCCGAACAGCTTCGGCAATAGCCGGGAAATCATTATAGCTGATTGACAAATTAGTGGCTACCTGCGCTGTTCCGGCATTACCCGGCGCAACAAATAGCTTATCACTCAACGGGCTTTGCGCCAATTTCCATGCAAACGCATGTTCGCGCCCACCCGAACCCAGTATTAGTATATTCATAAAGAATGATGAATGATAAATAGTGGCTGATCAATGATCAGCCACTATTTATCATTAATTGGCTACTTCTGAGAGGAACTTAATCCGCATCAATCGTAAGTCTTGTTCAGTAAAATCATCTCCTCCAAATTCACGCATGGCGACGGCAATATTGTCGCTTTCTGCCCGCATGAAGTATTCGTAAATCTCATCCTGCCGATCTTCATCCATAACCTGATTGATGTAATAATCAAGATTAAGGCGAGTGCCCGAATAACAGATATGTTCTATCTCTTCCATCAGGTCCTCCATCGAAAGTGCTTTCGATTCGGCAATTTCTTCCAGATCGACCTTACGATCGATCTGCTGAATGATATAAATCTTAACTTTCGATTTGTTGACGGTCGATTTAATAACGACATCCTTTGCCGTTTCTATCTCGTTATCTTCAACGTATTTAGTTATCAAATCAATGAACGGCCGCCCAAACTTCTGCACTTTTCCCATACCGACGCCGTTGATCTGCGCCATTTCTTCACGGGTTGTGGGATAAGTTGTCGCCATTTCTTCCATAGAAGGGTCCTGGAAGATAACATAGGGCGGCAGATTCTTTTCTTTGGCAATTTTCTTGCGTAAGGCTTTTAACAACCCTAACAGTTCTTCATCATAAGCTGCCCCACCCGACGCCGTATCCGAATCCTTATCGTCATCTTCTTTCTGCTCGACTACCTGTTCATAATCGTGATCTTTCGAGAGTGAGATTGGATAAGGGTCTTCAATAAAATTCAGGCCCTTCTGCGTTAACTTCAGAATGCCATAGTTATCGACATCTTTCTCAATATAGCCGTAAATGGTAATCTGTTTCAGGAGTGAACACCAATATTCGGGACTTTCATTGAATTCGCGCCCTTTTCCGTACACCTCCAGGCGATTATGTTCATAGCTGGTTACATACTGATTGCTGTTGGCCGTGAGAACGTCGCTTAAGTGAGCAACATCAAAACGCTGGTCGGTTTGAAGCACAGCCTGCAACGCAAGCACAACTTCATTCTGCACCTTAAATTTTTCGGTTGGCTTTAGGCAGTTGTCGCAAAAACCACAGTCTTTATCCATATACTCGCCAAAATAGCCCAGCAACTGCCGACGACGACAAGAGCCGAGGTTAGCATAAGAGACCATTTCGGTTAGCAGGTGTTTGGCATTATCGCGCTCTGTAACTGGCTTGTCTTTGTTGAATTTTTCCAGCTTAACAATGTCATCGTAGCTATAGAACATTACGCAGTTACCCTCCAGCCCATCGCGGCCTGCCCGGCCTGTTTCCTGGTAATAGCCTTCCAGCGATTTTGGCGCATCATAGTGGATAACAAAACGAACATCCGGTTTATCGATACCCATACCAAAAGCAATCGTGGCACAGATAACGTCTGCGTCTTCGTTCAGAAAGGCATCCTGATTGTTCATCCGCGTCTGCGGGTCGAGACCAGCATGATAAGGTAGTGCTTTGACATCGTTGACGCTTAGCAGCTCCGCAATTTCTTCAACTGTCTTACGACTCAGGCAATAGACGATCCCTGATTTTCCTTTGTTCTGTTTAACGTACTTGATAAGCTGCTTTTTGGCGTCAACCTTAGGCTTTATCTCGTAGTACAGGTTTTTACGATTGAATGAGGTCTTATACAGATTGGCGTCCTCCATCTGCAGGTTTTTCTGAATATCCTGCTGCACTTTAGGAGTAGCCGTAGCGGTCAGCGCAATTACGGGCAGATTGCCAATATTATCGACGATTCCACGAATTTTCCGGTATTCCGGGCGGAAGTCATGTCCCCACTCAGAAATACAATGCGCTTCATCGATAGCGACAAATGAAATATTGGCTTTCTTTAAAAAATCCAAATTCTCTTCCTTTGTCAGAGACTCTGGCGCAATATATAGAAGTTTAAGAGAGCTGTTGAGCGTATCTTTTTTAACTTTATTCATTTCCGCCTTGGAAAGCGTCGAATTCAGGAACTGAGCGTTAATTCCGAAGGCATTTAATTGGTCGACCTGATTTTTCATCAGGGCAATTAAGGGTGAAATTACGATAGCCGTTCCATCGCTAACAATAGCAGGTAATTGATAACACAGGGACTTCCCTGCACCAGTAGGCATGATAACGAACGTATTACGGCCCGCCAAAATGCTGTGAATAATGGCCTCCTGATCGCCCCGAAACTGACTATACCCAAAAATCTCTTTTAGCCGCTCTTTGATGGTCGCATAGACCGTCTGATCAACCTGCATCATTCTACAAATCGTACAAAAGTTACCTTTACTCTATTCGCTTAGCGTATCTTTGCTATATAAAGTTAGCGAATATACACTGCAAACCATTCTTCATCGCGAAAACTGACGTTGAAAGTATTAAAAAATTCCAAAACGATCGCCCAAGAGGTACTACTGGCCGAAGCCGAAGCCATTCGTCATGCAGTTGAGTTGCTAGATGACCAGTTCGATGCAGCCGTTGATATAATTCTTAACACAACAGGTAGACTTGTTGTAACCGGTGTTGGGAAGAGTGCTCTTATTGGCCAAAAGATCGTGGCTACTATGAACTCTACAGGTACGCCTTCTCTTTTTATGCATGCGGCTGATGCCATTCACGGCGATCTGGGCATGATTCAGGCTGACGATATTATTCTTATAATTTCCAAAAGCGGAAACACGGCCGAAATCAAGGTGCTGCTTCCTTTATTAAAGCGTACAAGCGTACGGTTAATTGCCTTGGTTAGCGACCGCGAATCGTATCTGGCCCAGCATGCCGACTATGTTCTCCATGCCTATGCTGAACGCGAAGCAGACCCTATGAACCTCGCCCCTACAACCAGCACCACAGTTGCTCTTGCACTGGGGGATGCTTTGGCAGTTAGCTTATTAGAGGCACGCGGTTTTACCCGCCATGATTTTGCCCGTTATCATCCGGGCGGTTCTCTCGGAAAAAAGTTGTATTTAAAAGTTGGTGATATTTTTCCCCACAACCAGTGTCCACAGGTTTCCCTCGATGCCTTAGTTAGGGATGTAATTTTTGAAATTTCAGCTAAACGACTCGGCGCAACAGCCGTTGTATACAATACGGGCCAACTGGCGGGCATTGTCACCGATGGCGACATCCGCCGTATGGCCTATCAACACGATGCGTTCTGGGATCTTCAGGCAAAAGATGTGATGACAATCAATCCTGTCTGCATTGATGCCGATGAATATGCTATAAGCGCTCTCCAGTTAATGAGAGATCGGGACATTTCTCAGTTAATTGTTACCGAAAACGGGCACGTAAAGGGCTTTGTTCACTTGCACGACCTGTTAAAAGAAGGATTAGTATAAACGATTCATATAAAAAGTCTTCCCTGCATTGATCCGATCAATTTCAGGGAAGACTTTTTTGTAGCTATTAATAGAGTATCCTTCTACACATTTCACTAGTTTGTTTAATCATACAATCATGTTCATTAAACAAATTCTACACTCCAGATTCCACACTCTGTGGGAATTATTCCACAGTCTGTAATTTGGCTTTACAGCCTGTATTCTTTTTCAGCAGAAAACTACATCTTATAACTCACTGTAATTTAGATATTTAGTAGTTTTATTTATAGCTCCTCAAAAAAATGGTGAAGGCTGGTTGTTTTTTTGTCTAATTGCTAATCAAATCAGGTTCAACAAAAAAACATTCGTAATCATGACTGCGCTCGAATTCACTCATCATATTGGAAAAGTGTCCAAGTCGTTGCGCCCGTTCGCACTGCGGCTTACAAAAGATGTTGAAGATGCTAACGACTTATTACAGGATACCCTTTTAAAAGCCTTTACCAATCGTGATAAATACACAGACGGCACGAACCTGAAGGCATGGTTATACACGATTATGAAGAACACATTCATCACTAACTACCAACGAATGGTTCGGAAAAATACATTCATTGATACCACGGATAACCTGCATTACATTAATTCAATGGAAAGCAGTACAGATAATCTGGCTTATTCGTCATTCGCTCAGGAAGATATTAACCGGGCAGTAAATGGTCTCGACGATACTTATCGGACGCCGTTTATGATGCACTTCCGGGGCTTTAAATATCACGAGATTGCGGCAAAGCTGGATATCCCTATCGGAACTGTGAAAAACCGGATCCACATTGCCAGAAAAGAGCTTAAAGATCAACTGAAAGTATACGCTCATTTTAATAGTTAAAAAAAAATTTGTGTACACTGCATATTTGTACGAGACTTTTGTGGCCTTGGTCCGTCTCAAACACATTGATTGAGTAGTTTTTGGTTAAAAAAGAGGAAGGTTCGAAAAGTTGGGTGGGATTCCGCCCAACTTTTTTGTTTATTATACTACTGATATACAGTTCATTACCTATAAATTTTCATTAATTGGCAATACTCATAGCAGAATTGAGTAATTACGTATTTTAAACAAAAGGGTTAGTCAATTATTTACTCACTTACCCAATTACTCAATCAACTGCTTCCTAATGCCTCAGCGCATCTTTGTTATTGGTGCCGGTTTTGCCGGTTTAGCTGCAGCAACCAGCCTGGCCGATAAAGGCTACGACGTTACTATTCTCGAAAAAAATAGTACGCCTGGCGGTCGGGCACGCGTATTCCAGACGCATGGTTTCACCTTTGATATGGGCCCCAGCTGGTATTGGATGCCCGATGTCTTCGAAACCTACTTTGCCCGTTTTGGCAAGAAACCATCTGACTATTACAAACTCGTCCGGCTTGATCCTTCTTATTCGGTTGTTTTTGGCCCAGACGAAGCAGTCGATCTGCCTGCCGGTCTGGAAAATCTCGAAACGTTATTTGAACAACTAGAACCGGGAAGCGCTCCTCGTCTGCGGGCGTTCCTGAAACAGGCATCGTACAAGTATGATGTTGGTATGAACAATTTTGTCTGGAAACCCAGTCGTTCTATTGGGGAATTTTTAAGTCTGAAATTGCTGTATGACGTTACCAGACTTGATGTTTTTCAATCCTTTGCCAGTCATGTCCGCAAATTCTTCAAAAATCCACGCCTGCTCGAAATCGTAGAATTTCCCGTATTGTTCCTCGGCGCAACGCCAGGCAATACGCCCGCCATGTACAGCTTGATGAACTATGCCGAAATGGTACTGGGAACGTGGTATCCGATGGGTGGCATGCACGAAATTGTAAAAGCAATGGTCAGTTTGGCCGAAGAAAAAGGCGTTAAGCTGCTCTTAAATCAGACAGTCCAGAAAATTGACATTGCAAAGGGTAGAGCCCAAAGCATCACCACCGATCAAGGTATTTTTGAAACGGATGTGGTAATAGCCGGGGCTGACTATAATCATGTAGAGACAAATCTGGTTGACGCTGTCTATCGTAATTATGATGACAACTATTGGCAAAAACGAGTCATGGCTCCCTCTTCCCTATTATTTTATTTGGGTGTAAATAAGCGGGTTCCACGTTTGCAGCATCATAATCTCTTCTTCGATGAAGACTTCTCTTTACATGCTCAGGAAATCTACGAAACGCCCCGTTGGCCGACCAGGCCCTTATTTTATGTGTCGGCCCCCTCAAAAACCGACCCCAGTGTAGCACCCGAAGGATGTGAGAATTTATTCCTGCTGATTCCTGTTGCCCCTGATCTTACAGATGATGATGCGACCCGTGAGCGCTATTTCGACATCGTTATGACCCGACTGGAAGCCTATGTGGGTGAGGAAATTCGGAGCAGCCTGATTTATAAGCGAAGTTATGCCCACCGCGATTTCAAGAGTGATTACAACGCTTTTCGGGGAAACGCCTACGGATTGGCAAACACACTTAAACAGACTGCCCTGTTAAAACCATCTTTGAAAAACAAAAAAGTGAACAATCTGTTCTACACGGGTCAGCTGACGGTTCCGGGTCCTGGTGTCCCTCCGTCACTTATCTCAGGCCTTGTCGTTGCGGATGAGGTTGCCAAAGAATTTTTCTAACTTACAGAACTAACCTCTTCCTTTCCAATCTATGATGGCGTTGTTCAACACAACCGCACTGAAATGTAGTAAACTAATTACAGAGCATTACAGTACGTCTTTCACGTTAGGCATTAAAACGCTTGACCGCAGGTTTCACATGCCTATCTACGCAATCTATGGATTCGTTCGATATGCCGATGAGATTGTTGATACGTTTCATGATTACGATAAGAAGACGCTACTTGCCCGTTTTAAGCACGACACTTACCAGGCCATCGAAGAGGGTATCAGCCTAAATCCCATCCTGCAATCATTTCAACTCGTTGTTAAACAATACAAAATTGAGCACGAATTGATTGATTCCTTCCTGAAAAGTATGGAAATGGACCTGTATTTTCAGGATTATGATGCAGAAGGATACAATGAATACATTTACGGCTCAGCCGAAGTAGTGGGGCTGATGTGCCTACGGGTTTTCTGTGAAGGTAATTATTCCGAATTTGACCGCTTGTGTGAGCCCGCTCGTAAACTAGGGTCAGCGTTTCAAAAGGTTAATTTTCTTCGCGACTTAAAGAGCGATTTTGTTGATCGGGGCCGTACCTACTTTCCGGGGGTGAATTTCAATGAATTTGGTTGCGATGCCAAGCTCGTTATAGAAAATGACATCCAGTGTGACTTCGATGAAGCCTATAAAGGTATCATGAACCTTCCGCGTGGGGCTAAACTGGGCGTTTATTTAGCGTATGCTTACTACCAGACCTTATTCAACAAAATTAAGCAGTTACCCGCTTCCAGAATTCAAAACGAACGAATTCGGGTTCCTAATCCGCAAAAACTAGCGCTTCTGGCACAAACCTATTTAAAGTTTCGACTGAATGTAATTTAGGTTACGGCCATAGTATACTCTAACTAATGAGGTAACTGTTATTCAGCCCTGCGTCCCTTTTCGCTATCTTTGCTATAAATCATATAGTTTCTGTCAATGGTAGCCGAAGCGAACTCTTCGCCGGAGGTGCTGGCGCAGCCAACCGAAGTCCGATACGAAGCCGTAATCGGGCTGGAAGTGCACTGCCAGCTACTTACCCAAAGCAAAATCTTTGCCGCCGACGCCAATGCGTTCGGTGCCGAACCAAATACGAATATCAGTGTCATTACACTTGGTCATCCTGGCACGCTCCCTAAATTGAATCGTAAGGCCGTTGAGTATGCCGTTCGTATAGGATTAGCCTGCGGTAGTGAGATTACACGCCATAATATCTTCGCCCGAAAAAATTATTTTTATCCTGATTTACCTAAAGGATACCAGCTTTCGCAGGACAAAGGCCCGATTTGTGTGGGTGGTGGTATTTTAGTGAAAGCAAAAGATCCTCAAACGGGGCAATCGTATCAAACAACAATTCAGTTACACCATATTCATCTTGAAGAAGACGCCGGTAAGTCCATTCACGATGGCGACGAGTGGGCAACACAGCTCGACTACAACCGCGCCGGAACTCCTCTCATTGAGATGGTTACCGACCCCTGTATTCGCACTGCCGATGAAGCAGGACAGTATCTGACCGAAGTTCGCCGGTTGGTGCGCTATCTGGACATTTGTGACGGGAACATGGAAGAGGGGTCCCTGCGGTGCGACGTCAATGTTTCCATACGGCCCAGGGGTGCGACTAATTTAGGTACGAAAGTTGAAGTAAAAAACCTGAACTCTATTCGGAACGTAATGCGCGCAGTCGATAGCGAATTTAAACGGCAGGTTGAGATTGTCGAGTCAGGTGGGCGAATTATTCAGGAAACCCGCACCTTCGACGCTTCTACTGGTTTAAGCTATGCCATGCGCGAAAAGGAAACGATGAACGATTATCGGTATTTTCCTGATCCTGACCTTACACCCGTGGTTATTTCGGATGCCTGGTTGGCCGATATTCAATCCAGAATGCCCATGCTTCCGGCTGAGCTTTACCAGAAGTTTACAACGCACTATGGCTTACCAGATTACGATGCGGCTCTTTTAACCGACTCGAAAGAACTGGCCGACTATTACGAAGCTGTTTGCAGGCATACATCCAACTACAAGGCAGCGTCGAACTGGATTATGGGGCCTGTCAAAAGCCAGCTCACCGAAAAAATGCTGCGTGATCGTCAATTCCCAATCTCGGCCGAACGACTGGCCTCCCTAATCGGATTGGTTGACAACGGCACTATCAGTCAAACGGCGGCCCAGCAAGTGCTTACTTTACTGATTGCACAACCCGATGCAATAGCGGAAGAGTTAGCCCAAACACATGGTTTGATTCAGAATCGCAATACAGATGCATTGCAATCGTTGGTAGAAGAAGTACTGACAGCCTGGCCCGACAAAGTAGCTCAATACCGTAAAGGCAAGAAGAATTTACTAGGGATGTTTGTGGGCGAAGTGATGAAAAAATCAAAAGGCTCTGCCGACCCTAAATTGGTGAATGAATTAGTAACGAAGACACTACAAACAACATGAAAAACCTGTTTTTGAGCGTAGCTGGCTTTTTAGTCATCGGTTTTGCGGCCAATGCACAAACGACAAAGCCCTTTACCGTAACTGGAAAGATTAAAAACTCACCTCCAGGAAGCTTTGTTTACCTGGAAGCCAACTCGCAGCCGACCCGCAAACTAGATTCTGCGAAAGTAGAAGCAGGAGCGTTTACGTTAAACGGCAAAGTAGCGGATGGCGGTGAAGTATTTGTACTGAATGTAGGCGGTGGTCAGAAACTGGCATTGCTTGTTGAAGGCGGAGAAACGCTTAACGTAACGGCTGATGGTTACCGTATGGATGCCAAAACCGGTCAGACGGGCAAAGCCACCATCACTGGCTCTAAAAACATGGAGTACTACGAGAAACTCTTGACGCTACGCACCGACATGGAAACCCGCGTGTCGAACTGGAACAAGCAGGTTGCAGCCGCTACTGAAAAGAAGGACAATAAGCGTATTGCCCAAATCGAACAGGAATATCAGAACGCCGAGCAGGAGGTTGTCAACAAAGTAAAGGCTATGCTTCCCGATATGGGAACATCCCTCGTATCGTTGTTTGCCTTGAATTTCATCAATATTGATAATGACTTCGCGACTTATGATGCCCTGGCACAGCGTTTTGAAAAAGAGAACCCCAACAGTCCTCACGCCAAATCACTAATTGGTCGGGTAGCCCGAATCAAAGGCGTTATGGTTGGTGCACAAGCTCCCGAAATTGCCCTTAGCGACACAACCGGCAACCCCATTCCATTGTCATCACTACGGGGCAAGTATGTTCTGCTTGATTTCTGGGCGTCTTGGTGCGGCCCTTGCCGCATGGAGAATCCGAACGTTGTGCGGATGTATAACAAGTTTAAAGACAAAGGTTTTGCCATCTACAGCGTTTCGCTCGATCAGACAAAAGGCAACTGGACCAAGGCAATCCGCAACGATAACCTCACCTGGACCCACGTTTCTGACTTAAAATATTGGCAATCGGCTGCGGCTCAACAATACGGCGTTCAGGCGATCCCGGCGACCTTTCTTTTGGATAAAGAAGGTAAAATCATTGCCAAGAACCTGCGGGGCGATGCTTTGGAGCAGAAACTTGAGGAAATCCTGAAAGGTGGTCAATAGGTTAAACACAAGTTATTAGTTTTGCAGGGTCAGGTTATTAACCTGGCCCTTTTTTTTTTGCTACCTGCCCAAAAGGCTGCTTCATCACTAGCTACCTTACTAATTCGTACACTCATTCATTAAAAAAATGAAAATTGCTATTGTTGGCTGCGGCAACATGGGGATGGCATTTGCCAAATCATTTCTACAATATGATCTGGTAAAAAAAGATGACCTGCTGCTGATCGAAAAAAGTACTGACCGTTCTGAAGCACTTAAAAATGAAAAAGCGGGCGTTGTGGTCGATACCATTGGGCCCCACGTTGGCCAGACTGATTTAGTGATCCTGTCGGTAAAGCCGCAGGATTTTAACAGCGTTTACGAAGCGCTCCGGGACGTTGTGCAGCCCAATCAGATCATTTTGTCGATCATGGCCGGTATCCCAATCGCTCAGATTCAGGAAAAGCTTGCCCATCCGCTGGTAGTACGTGCCATGCCAAATACGCCCGCTATGTTGGGAATGGGCATTACAGGCTTTACCGCGGCTAAAGAAGTCGATTTAGCCAGCCTCCGCCGGGTCGAAAATCTCATTAATGCCACAGGCCGGTCTATTTTTCTGGAAGATGAAGCCATGCTTGACGCCGTAACGGCCCTTAGCGGTAGTGGTCCTGCTTATTTTTATTACGTTGTGAAGGCAATGATTGAAGCCGGCAAACAAATGGGTTTTGATGATGCGGTTTCTGCTCTTTTGGTTAAACAGACTATGCTGGGCGCTTACCACCTCATTAATACAGCGGATAAGTCACTCGATGAACTCATTAAGGCTGTTGCTTCTAAAGGTGGCACTACCGAAGCCGCATTACGCACCTTTGAAGCCGGTGCGCTCAGTGATACACTAGTGGCAGGAATTAAAGCAGCACAAGTACGAGCAACGGAGTTGTCTAAAGGATAGAGCTTTAAATCGATAGTCTGGGTCGGATCAGGAAAATACCCTACTGCCGACCCAGACGAATGCTATTACAAACCCGTATAGCTGAACGGAGTTATAGCCCGCAATTCGGCTTTCACAGCGTCTGATATAGTCAATTCGTCGATAAATTCCCGAATTGTATCAGCCGTAATTTTCTGATTCGTACGGGTAAGTGCTTTCAACGCTTCATAAGGCTGCGGATAGCCCTCGCGTCGTAGAATTGTCTGTATTCCTTCCGCAACAACCGCCCAGTTATCATCGAGATCAGCGTGGATGGCGGCCGGATTGAGTTCAAGTTTATTTAGGCCTTTTAGTAGCGATTTCAGTGCGATAACCGAATGAGAAAACGGAACACCAAGGCTTCTTAGTACGGTTGAATCGGTCAAATCGCGTTGGAGCCGGGAGATAGGCAACTTACCGGAAAGATGCTCGAATAAGGCATTGGCAATGCCCAGATTCCCTTCCGAATTTTCAAAATCGATCGGATTGACTTTGTGAGGCATAGCAGAAGAACCAACTTCGCCCTCTTTCAGCTTCTGCTTGAAATAGTTCATGGACACGTAGGTCCAGATGTCACGGTCAAGATCGATCAGAATCGTATTTAGTCGCTTATAAGCATCGAGAGTAGCGGCCAGCATATCATAATGCTCGATCTGGGTCGTAAATTGGCTGCGTACCATACCCAGACTTTCCACAAATTGATCACCGAATTTCTTCCAGTCCTCGTTCGGATAAGCAACTGCGTGGGCGTTAAAATTTCCCGTCGCGCCACCAAACTTAGCTGCTGTTGGAATACCAGCCAGCAATTGTAGTTGTTTTTCAATACGTTCGACAAATACCAGCAATTCTTTCCCTAACCGGGTGGGCGACGCTGGTTGACCATGGGTTTTAGCCAGCATGGGGATATCTTTCCACTGCTCAGCTAACTGTTGCAGCCGAACGAATACGTCCCGATAAAGGGGCGTAATTTCGGTATTGAGAGCGTCGCTGAGTGATAACGGAATAGCTGTATTATTAATATCCTGCGAAGTCAGCCCAAAGTGTACAAACTCAAGATAAGGCTCTACCGGTGACCCTTTCAGTTTTTCTTTAATAAAGTACTCAACGGCTTTTACATCGTGATTGGTCGTCTTTTCGATGTCTTTGATGCGCAAAGCGTCTGCTTCTGTAAAGTTTTCATACAAAGCCCGGAGAATCGGAAACTGGGTGGGCTCAACACCCGCTAGCTGCGGAACTGGCCAGTTGCAAAGCGCGATAAAGTATTCGATTTCGATACGAACCCGGTAGTGAATGAGCCCATATTCCGAAAAATAAGGAGCCAGGCTTTCAACCTGGCGTCGGTAGCGACCGTCAACGGGCGATATGGCCGTTAATGCTGATAAATCCATACGGTAAAGCAAAATGCAAAGGTAACGCCAATAGCATTAGAACCTCCCGAAAGTTCTAATTTTCGGGAGGTTCTAATGCTATTGGCGTTAGGTCAATCAAAAAGGATTCAGGTAAAGCCCAATACCTAACCAATTCGTCTGCTGAGACTCATACTGGCTATAGGGACGAAAGCCAGAATAACCTTCGAGTAAAAATGTCAGGTTATTTTGTGTCCGCCCTACCTCTAAGCCAATGCCTGCGTGAATACCCGGCCGGAAGTCTGTTTGTTGCCAGAACTTTATATCAACACCACCGACCAGACGTGCAGCCTTTTCGGATGGCTTTTTATAGAAAGCTCCAAGCTGGGCGCTCAACAGTTTTCGCTCTTCCGTTTTTCGTAGTACAATACCAGCACCAGCATACAACCGCCAGTTGTTCGCATTCCGGCTGTAAGTAGCATCGAGCTGTTCGTAATTTACCGAGTTAGGCGACGGGGCCGTTATTTTGTTTCGGTAGATATAATCGTCACCCAGGTGCGAAGAGATGTGGTAAACCCGGAAACGATAATTATTGGCTCCACGCCGAACATTGTAGATAATGCTGATCTTATAATCATTATTCATGATTTGCCGACGCGCTTTATTCAGCTTATCGTCATGAAAGGCTTCAAACTGTGTAAATGAAGCCAGATCAAGTACCCATTCGGTCGATCGACCAGGCTCTGGTGTCCGGCGGTAGAATGCTTTGGCAAATCCGAAGGCAAATGGAACAATACTTCCTTTATATTTTTCACCATCCGTGTAATACAAAGGCAATACACTACCATACGTCTGCGCTTCGAGTGGATCGAGCAAAATTGGCTCAAACAGGTGACCTTTCGGCAAAAACTCCCGACGCGGTCTTACTAACGATGGCTCACTGATTTCAGTTGATACAGCAACAGAATCGACATGCTTAATGGCAGGCTTACGTTCCCGCTTTGGCCGTTGAGGCTTAGCAACTTTCTGGGGCGCTTCCACAGGCGCTGTTTCGACAGGCGGGGGAGTAACAGGCACAGGCACTGGTGTCGGCTCTACTGGCTGAACCTCCTTAGCGGGAGCAGCAGGAGCAGGCTTCTCCTGTGCTTCTTTTTTGCGCTGCGCCCGTTTCTCTTTTCGTGTCGGTTCTACAACAGCCGGAGTAGTCGTTGGAGCTGGTGTTGGCGTAACTGGCTCGGTAACTGGAGGGGCTACAGGTTGCGTACTAGCGGGTGTGGGTTCGGGCTTCGATTTAGCCGTTTCTCTTTCCTGCTGTTGGCGCTCTTTCTCAGCTTTCCTAGCTTGTTTCTGCCGTTCTTTTTCAGCCTGTTTAGCTTCGTATTCACGCTGCTTTTGCGCCCACTCGGCCCGAATCTGACGTTCGCGCTGGACTTCGCGATCTATTTTTTCTTTCTGCCGCTGTTCAGCCGGGGTTAATGTTCGGGAGGCTGGAGCCGTTGTTTTCGCTGGCGTAGTGGGTTGCTGGGCAAAAGCCAATGTTCCTACCTGAACACTCAATAGGAAGGCTAGTAGCACTTTCTTCATAGAATCGGAACAAGTTAATACCGGCGCGGTCAGTAAAGAACCGCGCCGGGTAAAGCAGGATTATGATTAGTGCTTAAGTTCTGCGTAATTTTTATAGAAATATGGAATGGTTTCTATTCCCTTATAAAAATTGAATAAGCCATAGCTTTCATTCGGGGAATGAAGTGCGTCGCTATCCAAGCCGAAACCCATCAGAATAGACTTAACGCCGAGTTCCTGTTCAAATAATGCAACAATGGGGATACTGCCCCCACCCCGTGTTGGAATTGGTTTCTTGCCCCATGCGTCTTCAAAAGCCTTACTGGCCGCTTCAAATTCAATTGAATCGACGGGCGTTACATAAGGCAAACCACCGTGATGAGGAGTTACTTTGACCGATACGCTGGCAGGTGCAATCGCAGTGAAGTGCTTTGTGAATATTTCCGTGATCTCATCCGGTGTCTGATTAGGCACCAGCCTCATACTGATCTTCGCTGATGCTTTCGACGGCAATACCGTCTTAGCACCTTCACCCGTGTATCCTCCCCAAATCCCGTTCACATCGAGCGTTGGTCGAATCGACGTGCGTTCGTTGGTCGAATAGCCAGTCTCTCCTGCCACATCATTTATACCCAGATCCTGTTTATACTCATCTAAATTGAAGGGAGCTTTGGCTAGCTCCGTGCGTTCGGACTCACTCAGATCCACGACTTTATCATAAAAACCGGGAATTGTGATACGGCCGTTTTCGTCATGGAGCGACGCAATCATTTCACACAGAACATTTACCGGGTTGGCCACACCACCGCCATAAACACCCGAGTGCAAATCGCGATTGGGGCCAGTTACTTCAACCTCTACGTAAGAAAGGCCACGAAGTCCCATTTCAAGCGAGGGTGTCTCATTTGAAATAATGCTGGTATCCGAAATTAGGATAACATCTGCTTTGAGCATGTCGCGATGCTCGGCCACAAACGTACCAAGGTGATCTGAACCAACTTCTTCTTCCCCTTCAATCATCACTTTTACATTGCATGGTAGCCCATCGGTAGCGATCATGGCTTCAATGGCTTTCACATGCATGTAAAATTGCCCTTTGTCATCGCATGCACCCCGTGCATAAATCCGTTCGTTACGAATGGTGGGCTCAAATGGTGGCGACAACCAAAGTTCATACGGATCAGCGGGCTGAACATCGTAATGGCCATAGACCAGAACAGTTGGGCGGTCAGGATCGACAATCTTTTCGGCATAAACAACCGGATGTCCGGGTGTTTCGTATAAGCTTGCCTTGTCAAGTCCGGCTGCGGTTAATTTTTCTCTGACAAACTCGGCCGCTCGCCGAACATCTCCTTTGAAGTTCGAATCAGCCGAAACCGAGGGAATACGCAGCAGTTCCAGGAGTTCATCCAGAAACCGTTGTTTGTTAGCGTCAAGGTAAGTAGTCATAGCAGGCTATTGGCTGTATGATCGTGGGTGTATGGCTTTTACTGAATACACATTAGATCATACGTAAAAAAGTTTGCCCCGAAGTTAAGCACATTTTGCGCAACCTCGGGGCCTTCCGTATAGTCAGTAAATAGGTTTCTTATTCTTCACGCTTTTTCCGCAAACGGATCAGCACAGTTCGGTTTTCCTGACCGCGCATTAATCGGCCAATATTTTTCTGATGTGTTAAAACAACCATCAGAAAGACAACAAAGCCAAAAACAATGAGTAATGGGCTCTCTTTTTCGCCAAAAACGCGCAGCAATAGCAGCACTGGAAAGGCCAGGGCCGCTAAAATAGAGCCTAGCGAAACATACTGGGAGGCTATGACAACCAATAGAAAAATACCGATACAGACTAAAGCCATTTCGGGATGGATGGCCAGTACCATGCCCAATAACGAGGCAACTCCTTTGCCGCCTTTAAAATCAGCGAAAACTGGGTAAAGATGGCCGATTACGGCAACCAGCCCAAACACAATTTCAAAGGTCATTATCTCATTGTGCGTAATCACATCGAAATGCCATAGCAGATTGGCCATGATCGCTGCCGTATAGCCTTTCAAGACATCAACCAGCATTACAATCGTGCCAGCTCGTTTACCCAGTACTCTAAATGTATTTGTTGCACCAGCATTCCCGCTACCATGCTGACGAATGTCAATACCAAAAAATCCTTGCCCATACCATACAGCCGTTGGAATCGACCCGAGCAAATACGCTACTATTGTGGTAATACTAATTAATAAAACGTTCATTAACGCGAATTTAGTAAACGGTTGTTAGTAAAGCGGACAAGAGACGAGAAGTGCGCGGTGAGTTAAAGCAATGTGACCCCAAAATTAGGTGATTGTTATGGATTCAACAACTTTACGTTATTTATAACATTTTAGTTACTAAATAAATTTCTAAATGGTCCTATTTTCCTCCGACCACAACTTCCCGTAAACTGCCTTCAGCCAGGTATTTGCTTGCTGTCGACATAATATCCTCCTGTGTTACTGACCGCAGCTTTTCTATATAGGTCGTCAGGAAATCAGCCGGCATGCCATCCAGCAAAATAACCTTAAAGCGGTCGGCAATTTCGAAGGGCGTGTTAAGCGAACCCACGAATTCCCCGGCCATAAAATTCTTTACGGTTTCTAGCTCTTCCTGTGGAACAGGCTCCGTCTGCAAAATCCGGATTTCTTTCTGGATTTCGTCCAGCGTCTGTTGCGTATTCTCTTTATTGACATCCGTCCCGATCAGGAAATAACCATCCCGCCGGAACGATGGCATATTCGATGAAATACCGTATGTAAAGCCCTTTTCTTCCCGAATGTTTTTCATAAGCCGGGAGCCAAAATAACCACCCAACAGCTCGTTTGTTACAAGCATCTTGAAAAAATCGGGATGAGATCGGGTAAAAAGCCTTCTGCCTAATCGAATCGATGACTGAACACTGTCTGCCTTTTCTGACAATACGGGCAGGCCATCGTCGGCAATAGCCTCTGCGCCAAACGCTGGCACAACTTCGTCATAAATAGGTAACTGGCCCAGCTCACGATTGATCATAATAATCTCATTCTCGGATACTTCGCCAGCCAGCAAAAGCTTATAGGGACGGTTACGAATTACGCGCTCGTAAAAATCGACGATGTTCTGCCGGGTGAGGTGTTCTATGGCATCAGGGCGCTGACTACGCCCATACGGATGCTGCTGGCCAAACAGTTTCTCCCGAAAGAGTACACCAGCGAGATAGGCATTCTTTTCGTAATTAACCCGAAGATTCTGAAGCGTGATATTACGGAGATCGTCTAATTCTTTCTGCGGAAATGTAGGCTCTGTTAGTAATTCGCGAAGAATTGGCAGAACATTGGGCAGAAACTTCGTCAGGCAATAAACCACTATACTTGCCCGATCAGGCCCGCTATTCAGTTCCAGAAAGGCTCCATAGCGGTCGAGATATTCGCTGATTTGAGCCGACGAACGACCAGGCGTTCCTTCAGCCAGCATTTTTAGTGCGAAAAATGACGTTCCTGGCACTTGCTCATACCACGTACCGGCTTCAATAATACACTCTATTCTCAACACAGGCTGGTGAGAAACGGCGATCAGGTGAAGTGGAATGCCATTGTCCAGTTTATGCGTCTGAACAGCCGGAAGCCGTACTTCCTGAATTACCTGAAAAGCTGGTGATTGTGTTCTATCGAGTACCATTTGATTTATGCTATAAAGAAAATGGCATCTCAGCTCGAAATGCCATTTCTAATTGACGGTATTTAAATTGATTTACTAGTCTCCAATTAACTTAGTTCAATAACCAGTACAGTTATCCAAAAATTAATGGCATCTAGTTATTGGTATCATTACTTAAAGGCTCATCGTCTTCGGAGCCTACTGCATTCGAGCCGTTGAAGTTAAAAAGAAGCGAAATACGGAATGTATTGGCTAACGGATTCCCCTGTTTGACAGGTAGGAGATAAGAGAAATCGACGCCGAATCGTTCTTGCAAGCGTAGGCCAATACCTGTTGTAAAGTATTTCCGGCCACCCTTTGTATTCGATTCGCCAAAATAACCGGCCCGAACAGCAAACTGCTCATTATACCAATACTCGACACCTGTCGAAATGGTAAACTCTCTGAGTTCTTCACTGAAACCACCCGGCGCATCAGCAAATGAGCCAAATACAGCACTGAAATAATTTCGGTCAGGGTCCTGACCTTTGGCAATCTGATATTTCGTAGGGCTGCTTCCAGCAATCGGGATCAGGTTACCATTGGCATCCCGTGCGTATTCGGGTGGTGTTGGAACCATCAGCTTGTTCACATCGGCAACGATGTTAAACTTGTTATACTGATCGACATAATACGTTAGAGCTGTTCCCAAACGCAAATTTGTTGGAATGAAATAGCGTTCCTGACCTCCATAATTGATACGCCCACCGAGATTAGAAAGCATACCCCCAAAAGCCCAGCCAAGGCCTCTGCCAGTTGCATTATCGCGCGCTTCGTTCCGATAAAAGGCGCTAATATCAGCAGCAGCCGTTCCACCTGGCTTTAAGCCCGGATTAGAAGAACCAGAGGCAAGATTCGAGTTTAAGTACTTCAAATCGACGCCTAGTGAAAAATTCTGAGACAGGCGTTGCGAAAACGTTGCCGTAACTGCATACTCCCGCGAATTAAACGTACCCGCTGCAACACCGGTTGCGGTTGTGAAATTCACTGTCCCCAGGTCGAAATACATAAGGGAACCGCCAACAACCGAGTTTTTGCCAATTTTAGAATAACCGGATAAATAGGTGTAATACATATCACCAATTAATTCACGGAGCCAGGGTGTATAGGAAATAGACGCCCCTTTCGACTGTTTGGCAAAAACTAATTTGGATGGATTCCAGAAAATAGCATTTGCATCAGGATCGCCCAAAGCCACTCCTGCTTCACCCAATGCGCCCGAGCGGGCATCTGGCGTAAAATTCAGGAAGGGGACTGCCGATGTAGGGATGCCTAGATTCTGTCCTGCTAGATTGGATTGTGAAAAAACGACGAAGGGAAAAAAACTGCAAACGCCGAGAAGAACACGGAAAAAGTTGCGCTTCATACAAAGTGTGTTGGTCAACAACAGCGACTGGTTATAGTGAATAGGGCAGTCCTGAGCGGTCAAAATTACACGATTCGTTGGATTAGAAAAAACGGGTTACCTTAACCCGGCAATCATTTTAGTAAAATTAATCGGCCACTCCCATCAATCACCGAGCCATCGGCCGCTGATTGCATGTGTATTCTGAAAATATATAGTCCATTCGGTGCTGTTTGACCGGCATCGGTCAATCCATACCATGTACCTATTTCGAGTTTAGACGGACAGTCGCTGCACTGGCCTTTCTGTTGACTAAACAATCGGCCATTCAGATCAAAAATCTGCAACATCCAGTCAAGTGGTTCACCGGGCCGATTATGTTCAACAGTTATAGTCGAATGTGTTGTTATCGGGTTTGGGCTGGCTTGTAGTACACCAAGACCCAACGCTGGTTTGCCGGAGACTACTATGCTCAACGTATCTTCTGTTGAATTATTGTTTATATCCCATGCTTTTGCCCGGACTATATAAGCTCCCGGAGTGACATCACGGAAAGTATAAACGGCTTCTCCCTGTTTCCCATCATTACCAACAGCAACATAAACATCATTCAGAATTACTGGCGCCTGATCATTGAGTTGAACGGTCAGCTCGTGCCCTAAACCAGCACGAGCGGTATTAATTCCCTGATTATCGCGTAAACCGACATGCAGAGTTACATCGGGGCCTGCTACATGAATCTGTTCACCTTCGGCAATGCCACCCTCAATACTCAATTGCAAAACAGGTGGCTGTGTATCAAGACTATCGACAATCAGGCTACCACCTACCCGTAAGCTATCATAACTTCCGGAAGCATCAAACAAACTATCGTTCCGAACCGCATAGGCGTATAATTTAGCCAGCCCAACAGTATAGTCAATGTCTTTGGGCATGACAAAGCGAACGGTAAACTGGCCATTCTGCACAACTGCCTGTCCAGCAAATAACGTGCTAGTATACGCCTTATAATTCATTTTAGCACTTTCTGTGCCAAGTGTTGTCTGCGTTGTTGATTTATCATAAAGTGTGAGTCGAAGTGTACCGGTAAAATCCGTCAGTCGCTGCCCATGCTGCTGAATTTCGCCGGATAATTCAACTGTTTCTAACGCATGCAATGTATCTGGCTTACTTGAACTCACAGCATGGCCATTTACTTTTGTTAGCATAACCTGAGCCTGAGGATAAGCCAGACGCATGGATGGGTCGCCCAATAAAGCAAAATTACGGTTCACTGGTCCCACTAAGCTATCATTTTTTGTAAGCCTCATAACGTCGCCAAGTCGGGGCATCTGTCCATTGACCGGCGCAAAAACCGCCTTATAAAATGATTTATTCAGTACCAGATTCGTATTGGCATACACTGGGCGAGTGGTCGTCAATAATGCGATGGCTCCCCCAAGCCGGCTCAGTAGGGCTAATTCAGCACCTGAATTGCTACCAGGATCATCGTATCGACCAAACTGGCAGGTAGCCGTTACAAATAAGGGTAGCCGACGATTTTTCCAGGATAAAATATCCTGAAGCGTAACAACCTGTTCATCAGCCAGCGTTTCTGTTCCCCCATGACCACTATAATTAATAATTAGCCTTCCGTCGGCAATACCCCGATTGATTAATTGATTGACAATTGGAGATTTCTGGCCGTTTGATGTAGATTCCTGCGGATATGCATCCAGGAAAATACGCTCGGGCCGATAGGAAGGATCTTTTGATTCTACGGTTGTAGCTAACGAGTTGGCGTCCTGCTGATGGATGTTATAGTCACCATCGTCGGCCACAAACATCACCCGTGTTTGCCAGTCACCGACGAGCGATGGATCGGAACTATAACGAATTAATTTATCGACAACCGTTTTCGCTTCGTCCGCTGATTTTACTGGCAGGCGGCCCACGCCAATATCCATTTTGTAATCGCCCTTATCGGTTTCAGGCCATTCGCCTTCAGATATATCCATGAAACCGAAATAATCATCTGACGAGTAACTCAAAACAGGATGCAACGACTCATAACTCTCATAAACGGGTATTGTATTGGCTAATTGAGTTGGACTGAGTTGTTGATTTATGTTCCGGTAATCGAAGGTGGCATCACCGAACAATAGTAGGTAACGGAGCTGATTAGGTTGCTTCTGATAAAAAAAACGAGCAGCATCCCGAATGGCCGTTGGATCGCCTTGTCCAGAGCCAAATTCATTGTAAATCTGCTGTATCGTGACGACCTCTACGGCCAGCCGATCATGTTCGCGTCGAAACGTTGCCAGTCGCTCGGCTTCATCGCGCCAGGCTGTCGCTGTAATAATTAATAAATTAGGTGTTGATAAACCCTTTACATTTTGATTCGCTACAGCTGCAAGCGAAACGGGTGTAAGCAGTTGATTATCCGTGAACAAAAAATAATCTGCCCGATCTGTTGCAGTCCATCGGGCCTCTGCTGTAGTCGATAATGTGTAGGCTTGCGTTAACGGAATTAAAGGATTCTTTATATTCCAGATTCGCAACCCAGCTGTAGCCTGACGAATGACGCATTGTCCCGGATCTAATCGACGTACCCAAATCGGCTTATCATATTGCCGCAACTCGCGTCGGGTCTGAACGCCTAAATAGTTCAGGTAACCTTGCGCGAACGACTGTCCATTTTTCTGAAATGTAAGGGCAATTTGTACTGGACTGGCAACAGAAGCCGGTTTAACGAAAAAGGTATCAGTTCGGATAATACCCTGATAGTCATATTCATACCCTGATATACTTGACACAAACTGAGTGCCCACAGTTTGGCCGTTCAATTGTAATCGAAACTGCGTTGGCGACAGTGCACCAGCTACTACAGACGATGTCAATCGAACAGGCGTTTGCCCTACCACCCCCTGCATATCGAAGGATATATTCTTTATGGTATCATTGGTCATGTACTCTCCTAACCACTCGCGGCCCGAATGCACTGCGGGTACTTTCAATAAATCCTGCTCATGAAACTGGTAATCGTCAAAAACGGTGACCGAAGGTGTTGTAGTCAATGTACCCGCCGGACGTTCCGCAATGCGTAGTCCTGGCGTATTACCAATGGTTAAAAAATAAAATGTTGTATCAGAATAGGAGTTAAGCTGATGGTTGAACCGTCTGGCCAACGAATCATAGCGAATAGCGTGGGGGCTCTGGCCAAAGAATAACATCGCATCTCCCGAATCAAACTTACCATCGGCTTCTCCGATTACCTGAATCGCATTTTCGGTCAGATCAGCCGCTCGGGATGTTGCATTCGGTTGTGGTAATACTGCTCCTCCATTCCCATAAAGCCTTAACTTACGTGGGTCGGCAGTAGCGAAAGCGGGATTAAATCGAGCCAATGTTGCCTGATCCAATCGATAAACGCCAGATTCTGTTACGCCGATTTTTATCCATACTCCTTCTTTAAGCACAGACTGTGCTCTGGCGTGAACTACAGCTAACGAACAATAAATAATGATGAGACTTATCACCTTTATGCAGGGCAGATAAGCTGGCTTTACAGCGCATCCAATCATATATTTATCAGTATTCATTTTCCATTCGTTTCCACCCAGGCATGTGCTAAAATGGCATATGACTTACCTGTCGACACCTCTTTACAAACGATACGAGTCCGGCGTAACGTACCCCGAACGAACGTCTTTTTATCAAATTGAAATGCTTCACCTTCTGGCACATCGCGCAGAAGTATGCGGCCCGGCTCAGCGGGACTGCTGTATTTCGTATCTTCCTTTCGCAAAGCCAGCATTAAAGCAGGGTTTGCATAGGTTGTTGCTGCCGGCCTGACCATGTATCGCTGAAGTGGAAGAAGAATGTCGGCTGGAAAAACTGCCTCGGTTAGGAGCGGTTGCATGAGACGCTGAAAGGCTGTTTGCCAGGCTTTTCCGTGTGGTTGAACACGCCGTCTGTACGTACGATTCACATCGGCATGAGCAACTTCATGCACATATGTAATCAGAAAAGCATATGGATTCAGATTAGCATTAACGGTAATTTGAGTCTTACCGTCCGGGAAAGCGCGAAAATCGCCCAGACGTGTTCGCCGTGGATTTACAACCCGAAAATAGAATTCATATTGCTGCCAAAGCTGTCGACAATAAATGTCGGTTCCCAGTGGGAAATAGGATGTGAATACGTCTGTCAAGATCTAAAACAAAAAAGCCTTATAAAAATAAGGCTTTTTTGTTTTCTGTTGGGAAGCAAACTGATTACTTCGCGCTGTCAGAAACCGCTGTAGCAGCAGAATCAACAACAGTCGTTGCCGAATCCGTAGCCATCGTGGTGGTGTCTGTAGATAAGGTAGCCGTTGAATCGGTAGTAGATTCTTCTGTTTTAGGTTTGCTCTGACAAGCAGCGAAAGTCAGCATGCTGCCGACGAACAGTAAAGCGAATATTTTTTTCATTGCCCTTTGGTGGTATTTTAAGGTTTGCGGTGGCAAATATACCTTTTTTCTTAATAGTGCAAACGTTACCTTATTATTTTACAATAAAGAGCTTTGCGTCTAAGAAAAATCCACTAACAAATAAAACGAATCGAAGATGTGATTGAAGTAGGCGAACCCGGTCGTTAAAACTGCTCTTCGTTTTCCCGAGGTGACCGCGAACGCAGTTTATCATACATTCCTGTACTGCGGAATGTGAGAAGTTTATGTCCAAAATAATTAGCCATAAAGCTCATGCCCATACCAACCACGTGTGAGCCTTTTTCACGCCAAAGTTTTGAGGCCGTAGGAAAGAGCGGATTAGCAACCCATTCGAGCGTGTATTTGGCTACATAGACCTGAACAATGAGGGCGACTAGGGCAATAACTAAAAATTTGACGGCTTCGCGGCCTGTGTTCCCTGTTTTCCCCGCCGAAAACGCATACCGTTTGGTGGGAATAAAGGTCAGAACTGTAGCTGTTAGATACCCGCAAAGTACGCTGGTAGCGTAATCGAAATAGTTGCGATAAAAAATTTGGCTGACGAAGTTGATGGACGCACCCAGCAAAGCCGTTAGAAAGAACGAGAAAATATCCTTAAATTCTTTAGGTTTTGTCTGGTTAATGCTGCTCACGTTCACGTTTTACCTGAGAAGAGACGCTCTATTTATCGATCAATTTATCACCCAATTCCTCAAAAGTACAATTTAGATGTCAAACGCCTATATAATCCAGTCTTATTACTTAGGCTATGGTTGGAAATCTATTTCTCACTAACTAAAAGAGACCTTGTAACAAACCAGGTGCAATTCCTAAACCTAATGTCAGAATAGTAGCCGCCAGCAGCACGTATCGGTAAAATGGGGCAACCCGAATTGGTTCAAGAGCACCTTCCCGAAAGTACATGGCAATGATTACGCGGAAGTAATAATAAATACCAACAGCTGACATCAGTACTGCAACGACCAATAACCAGATTTGCCCCCGCTCAACGGCCGTTGAAAACATGTAGAATTTCCCCCAGAAGCCAGCTGTCAGCGGGATTCCAGCCAGCGAAAGCATTGAGACTGCCATGGCAAAGCCTAATAATGGATTTTTTCTGGCCAGTCCATTAAACGCATCAAAATTTTCGCTGGTGACACCATCACTAGCGCCTTCACTGGAAAATGTTTGGGTACTACGCTGCTGTGCAACTAACAGAAGAACGCCGAACGCGGAAATGGTAGCCACCGAATACGCCAGCGAATAAAATACGATGGCTTGCTTGGTTTGTGCACCTAATGCTGCCAGGCCAATCAGTAAGTAGCCCGCATGAGAGATGCTGGAATAAGCCATCATTCGTTTGAAGCTATTCTGATAAGCTGCCGTGATATTACCAATGACGAGTGTTATTGCTGTAATAATGGCCAAAATGACCCACCAGAAGCTATATACACCCTCAAATGAAACAGACAGTAACCGAAATAGGGCGGCAAAACCGGCTGTCTTAACAACCGTCGACATGAATGCCGTGAAGATTGTGGGAGCTCCATCATATACGTCGGGGGTCCAGAAATGGAACGGTGCCGCCGAAACTTTAAACAGCAGGCCAATCAACAGCATGAGTAGGCCCACGTAAATGAGCAGCGATAGACCTGCCTGTGGATTAGCCGTGTAGGAATCGAGGCCAGCTAATGTAAATGAACCTGTAGCGCCATAAAGCAATGCCATTCCGAAAAGCATAATGCCCGTAGCAAAAGCCCCCATCAGGAAATATTTCAGCGCTGCCTCATTCGATCGCAGATTTCGTTTGTCGCTTCCTGTCAGTACATACATGGCAACCGAGAGGATTTCGACACCAACAAACAGCATAATCAGGTTCTCGAAGCTGACCATCATGATCGCGCCAACCAGCGAGAATAGTATTAAAGCATAATATTCAGCGGGTTGCGCTGATTCATCTTCAATAAAGCTACTTGATAAAGCCACCACCATAAACGCTGATCCCAGCACAATAGCTGTAAAGATCATGGACAGGTTATTGGTCCTCAACATGTCGTTGAAGTACAAGTACGACTTGTTCCAGTCGAGAAAATTGGCAGCTAGCGTAATCAGCAGAAAAAGTAATGCAGCTGGTAATAATACAGCCTTCGACTTCAGGAAGCCAAGGAATAACAGCACAATACCAAAAACTGATAACAGAACGATGGGAAGCATAATTTTTGAGTTTTCCGTTTTCCGTTAGTCGATTTTCAGTTGCTTCTGCTTGCTACCGTCAAACTGACCAAAGGGAAACTTTTTCAAACTTATTTCATTGATACCGCTGTGGTTCCGATGTATTTCATCAGGTTAGCAACGGCTGGTTCAGTTACTTTTAAAAATGTATGTGGGTATATGCCAATCCAGAAAACCATAATAACCAGCGGAACAAATACCCAGCTTTCGGAACTGGTTAGATCAGCAAAGGATTCGGTACGGGATGATGTGGGCCCAAACATGCTCTTCTGGAACATCCGGAGCATATAGACTGCCCCAAAAATGATCGTAAAGCCAGCCGCCAGACCCAGGTAGTGGTTATAGGTGAAAACACCATGCAGCAACAGAAACTCACCGATGAATCCGTTAGTAAGCGGCAAGGCGACACTCCCCAACAGCATAATCATGAAATAAACGGTCAGCTTAGGGGTTGTTTGCGTAATGCCGCCTAATTGGTCGAGCTGGCGGGTGTTGGTGCGCGAGAAAATAATGTCGGCAACAAAGAACATTCCTACCACATTTATACCGTGTGCCAGCATTTGTACTAATGCCCCCTGCATCCCTGTTTCGGTTTGTGAGAATACACCCGCGGCCATCAAGCCAACGTGTGAGAACGACGAGTACGCAATCAGCCGCTTCATATCGCGCTGGCGAATGGCAATAATAGAGCCGTAAATAATGCCAATTACCGACAGAATAATTGCCGTTTTTCCCCACGTTTCAACACCAAGCGGCACGATAGGCAGAATGAATCGGATTAATCCATAAACCCCCATTTTCAGCATGATTCCGGCAAGTAACATGGTTGCTGGGGTCGGCGATTCAACGTATGTATCAGGTTGCCAGGTATGAAAGGGGAATACAGGCATCTTGATCGCAAAGGCGATAAAAAACGCCCAGAACACCCAGTTTTGAGCTTCGGGAGTCAGCTTAAGTTTATAGAAATCAGTGATAGCAGCCGAATGCGGAATGAGGCCGGTAGCCGGTGTTTGGTAATACAGATATACCAGAGCAACCAGCATAAATAAACTACCAAAAATGGTGTATACGAAGAATTTAAAGGTAACCGGAATCCGATTTTCTCCCCCCCACATAGCCGCCAGAAAGTAAATTGGTATCAGGGCTGCTTCGAAAAACAAGTAAAACAAAAAGCCATCGCGAGCGGTGAAAACACCTACCAGCGCAGCCTGCATATAAAGCATCAACGCATAGAACGTACTTGGCCGGTCGTAACTGCGATTGAATGTAGACAGTATGATAAAGGGTAGTAGTAGCCCTGTCAGCAACACCAGCAGAACACTTATGCCATCAATTCCAGCACTAAACCGAATGCCTAGCGTACCAAGCCAGGGATAATCGAAGCCAAATTGAGAGGTGGCATCCGGCTGAAAACTAAAAAAAGCAAAGCCAGCCAAAACTAATTCAACCAGCGCAGCCACTAAAGCCGCTTGTTTTACCCGTTCTCCCCGAAACAACAGAATCAATGTGGCCGCAAGGGCGGGGTAAAGGATTAAAAATAGTGTAAGCATTTTTTAAACAAGTTTTCAGTTTTCGGTTAAGCGATAAAATGCAACACCGGAATCTGGATACCGTATATCGTTCTAGAACCGAATAAAAAACCGTAGGGCAAAAATGGCGGCAATGCTAAGCACCATCGCAAATACGTAGAAACCAATCGAGCCATTTTGCAGGAGTCGCAGTTGAGCTGAACTTTGCCGAACCAGCCACGCTACACCATTGACAACGCCGTCAATAATTCCTTCGCCAAAACTATATAAGGTGTCACCCAGGCCACGAATTGGCCGAATAATGATAGCCTCGTATAATTCGTCTACGTAATATTTGTTATAAACGACCTGTTCGGGCAACGACCGGTCGGCGGTTTCAGGAGCAGGAACCGCTCCGCGGCTAATATACATCACATAAGCGATGACCAGAGCCACCAGAGCCACACCCGCCGAAACGGCCATGAGAATGTATTCCGTTGTGTGTTCAATGGTCGATTCAGCGAACGCTTCGGGGTTTACCTGACGTGATCCTTCAAACAAAGGAGCCATGAAATCGCCTAACCAACCTGAGCCCGGTAAATTTAAAACTCCACCAATGGCTGACAGGATTGCCAGCACAACCAGTGGCGCAGTTATCGTTGCGGGTGATTCATGAAGGTGGTGCCGCTGTTCTTCCGTTCCCCGGAATTCACCAAAGAAGGTCAGGAACAGCAACCGGAACATATAAAAAGAAGTCAGACCGGACCCAATTACACCGAGCACCCACAAAAGTTTGTTGTGTTCGAAAACATGCGCCAGAATTTCATCTTTCGAGAAGAACCCGGCAAATGGAGGTAAACCCGAAATAGCAATCGTTCCGATTAAGAACGTAATAAATGTTATGGGCAACGATTTCCGTAAGCCACCCATTTTTCGAATGTCCTGTTCATCGGACATCGCGTGGATAACGCTACCAGCCCCGAGGAATAGCAAGGCTTTGAAGAATGCGTGCGTAATGACGTGAAACATGCCCGCGGTATAGGCTGTTGCACTTAAACCAAGGAACATGTAGCCCAACTGCGAAACAGTCGAGTAAGCCAGTACCTTCTTGATATCGTTTTGTAATAAGCCGATCGAAGCCGCCAGTAATGCAGTGGCGATGGCGATGATTCCAACAATTTCCAGGGTAAGCGGTGCCAGCGTGTAAAGTACATTCGAGCGAACAACCATATAAATACCAGCTGTCACCATCGTGGCTGCGTGAATCAGTGCCGATACCGGCGTTGGGCCAGCCATAGCGTCGGGCAGCCAGGTATAGAGCGGAATCTGAGCCGATTTACCCATTGCGCCAACAAATAGCAGCATGGTAATCAGAAGAATCGTTTTATCGCCGATCTCTAAGCTCGTAGCCTGCTTAAAAATGTCAAGATATTCAACTGTGCCAAACGTATTAATGAGCATGAATATACCCAGCAGAAAGCCCAGATCCCCAATACGGTTCATGACAAAAGCTTTCCGGGCCGCATTGTTATAGCTGGTGTTTTTGTTCCAGAAGCCAATGAGCAGATACGAACACAGTCCAACTCCCTCCCAGCCAATAAACATAATGACGTAGTTGGAGCCCATTACCAGCAAGAGCATGAAGAATATGAACAGATTCAGGAAGGCCATGAATTTGCCAAATCCTTCATCATGGCTCATATAGCCAATACTATACAAGTGAATAAGCGTTCCAACACCCGTTACGACCAGCAGCATCAATAAAGACAACTGGTCGATCTGGAACGAGAAATTGATATGCAGATCGCCAACGCTGATCCAATCGAAAAGCGTTGCAACGATGGTTTGGCTGTTACCCGTCTGGAAGGCTCCGAACAGATAAATTGATGTCAAAAAAGAAGCTAATACGGCAACCGTAGCCAGGCCCCCGGCCAGGCCCTTAGGTACTCGACGAAAGCCAACGCCATTGATCAGAAAACCGATCAGCGGGAAAAGCGGAATTAACGCACAGAGTAATTCTATTTGCATGAAATTGTTTGACGTTTACGGTTTGCAATTACGGCCTACGGTCCTATTCAGCCCGCAAACCGTGAACTGAAAACTTATTTCACCATTTCAACTTATTAAGCAGCCCAACGTCGATCGATCGGGTATTGCGATAAATCATGACAATAATAGCCAGCCCGACCGATACTTCGGCGGCCGCCACAGCCATGATGAAAAAGACGAATACCTGCCCCGCAGAGTCGGAACGATAGGACGAAAATGCGATGAGCAATAAGTTGACGGCATTAAGCATCAACTCGATCGACATGAAGATGATAATGGCGTTGCGTCGGGTCAATACGCCGATGATGCCGATGACAAACAGCGCTGTGCTGAGAATCAGGTAATACGTGAGCGGTATCTGCTGAATGACTTCCGGAATGAGGACGTCCTGCGTGGGTTGCATGGCTTGCCGGTTAATAGAAAGTGCCGCAAATGTAAAGATTATTCGGGCTTGCTCAAATTTGGTTGATTAAGGTAGATAGGGAATTCGGGTAATTAATAAAGCTTTAACCTTAATCCGGGCATTTATTTTCAGCTCCGGGTTGCTCTACCTACCCAATTATCTATTTCCTTCCGTTACCATTACTAAACATCCGTAGTCGAATTTCGGTCAGCCGGCGTTTCGTATCGAGCGGAAACTCACCCTTTAACATCCAGTCATAAAACGAGGGTTCTTTCTTCAGCACGTCCAACACAGGAAACCCTTTATGTTTACCAAAATTAAAAACTTCTTCGCCTTTTTCGTTGATAACGATCCGACCAGCCAGATCAACGTTTTTGTTGGCAGTCAGACTGTGTAGCATGTCAACATCGTTTTCAAAAACGACATCCTGACCGCTATCGGTTTTGGCGACCATGCCATGATAGCGCTGCACCTGTGCATTGAGTACTTCAAGCGATGCAATCGTATCAGCTTCAGCGCCGTGTGCACCCACCAATTCTTTGTTACAATAAAATCGATAGGCGGCCGAAAGATTACGCGGCTCCATCAGATGAAAAATACGCTGGGCATCGATCATCCGCCGGTTTTTCATATCAAAATCGACATTTGCCCGCAAAAATTCTTCGACCAGAAGGGGAACGTCGAAACGATTACTGTTGAAACCTGCCAGATCGCAGCCATCCATAAACTGGGCAAGCGTACGCGCAACCGATTTAAAGGGAGGAGCATCGATCACATCATCATCATAGATACCATGAATCATGCTGGACTCCAATGGTATGGGCATACCCGGATTGACGCGCTGATTTTTGCTGGAAACCTCACCATTGGGCAATGCTTTAATGATGCAAATGTCAATGATACGGTCTTTAGCGACGTTTATGCCGGTTGTTTCGAGATCGAAAAAGGCCAGCGGTTTTTTGAGTACAAGTTGATGCGTCATAACCAAACCGAGTATTTAGCACGGTCAGGACACAAAGGTAAAACGTTTGGCGGACAAGTTATGCCACCCATATAGGTTAAAGCATGACTTGGCTTAAATTCAGTTTAGGCTTTTTTCAGTTCGTCGACCCAGTTTATACCTTGCCGAACATCCTCAACCGAAGGCATTCGCCCGGCATGCAACAGTTCCCGAATGGCAATAATGTCCTGATCACGCTTGAGTCCGGCAGCGGCTTTTATCTGATCATTCAGAACATACAATGCCAGAAACGCTTCGTCTGTTTCAGGGTCTCCGTCGTAGATAATAGCATCGAAATGATCCGCATGGCCAACGTAATTGATTCGTTTCCCCTGCTGATTTGTCCAGAAAAAAGGGATAGATGAATAGGACTGCTCTTTCCCTGCCATATTCATTCCAGCAGTATATCCTTGTAAACCAGCCACTTTCCAGTGCTCAATCCGCTGCGTACCATCTGTTATGGGATAATGAGCGATGTCGCCAGCCGCATAGAGTCCATCAGCCAGTTTTAGATAATTATCAGTTTTAACACCTCCGTCTTTTTCGCGTGGAATGGCCTTCAAAAAGTCCGTATTCGGTTTTACTCCCAATCCCAGCAAGACAAAGTCAGCCGAAAGGCGTTGGCCATTATCAAGCAAAACCGCATTAACCGCACCGCTACCTTCCAGGCGATCTATTTTGCGTCCTAAATGAAATCGAATACCTTCTTTTTCGTGCCAGCCCTGCATCAGCCGACCAATTTTTTCGCCTACTATTTTTGCAAATGGCACGTCATCCATACCAACAACGTCTACATCACTACCCAGTTTTCGTAAACTCATCGCGCCTTCTAATCCGATAAAGGAACTCCCCACAATAACAACCCGCTTTCCCTGCTGACCCATTTCACGCAGTTTTTGGCTATCGTGCAGGCTACGCAATGTATAAACTCCTTTCAATTCGGGATCTAGCCCTGGCAATGGATTGGGCTTACCGCCCGAGCAAATCAATGCCTTATCATACGTAAGGGTCTCTCCAGAAGCCAGTTCAATTTGCCGGGTGGTGGCATCAAGCGACGTTACGTGTTGATTGGTACGAATATCAATGCCATAATCCTTATAGAACTCATCCGAACGGAGTGGCATCCATTCATCGGGAGCCTTTCCCTGCAAGTAATCTTTTGAGCAATTAGGCCGGTCATAAGGCGCTTCCTGGCTGGCAGTGAGCATCACGATTTTACCGATAAAACCGCCTTCCCGCAAGCCCTCTACCGCAAATGCCCCGGCTCCTCCCCCACCAACGATGACATAGGTTTCTTCAGTAGACGGATCAGGTGCAACCATCGGATTTTCAAGACTTTCCTTATCAGTCGTTAGCCGCACGAACACCTGACCACCCTCAATGCGCACTTCATGCGTAGGTAGACCATTCAGAGCTGGCGCTTCGAGTCGGTGCCCATTTCTGACATCAAAGCAGGCATTATGCCAGGGGCAAATGAGCCGGTGGCCATTGAGTAGCCCTTTCGCCAAAGGAGCCTGATAATGAGCACATTTAGGATGAAGCGCGTAGAATTGTCCATCAGCGCGAGCTAATAACACGTCGGTATCACCAACGCGAACTTCTTTTAGTTGACCATCGACAAGATCATCAACGCGGCAAACGGCGGCTTCGGTGTAGTCAGCAATCATAATCAGCAAGGATGAATGAGTTTGTGCTATAAACTACAAAGCAGGACAGATTGATTGCTGACACTGGGCCAATTTACAAATCAAGCTGTCGGTTAAGTCGTAAAAAGCGTTTAAGCTCGCCCCTTGGTAGAGAAACTTCCGGCGTTAAGGAATTAGGCCTTTGTCTTCGATCCATGCCACGGTTACTGATCCTGTTAACCGTGGCATGGATCGAAGACAAAGGCCAAGAATTCGCCTTGACAATCAATTAAAAAGCCGATGTAGCAAGTACATCGGCTTTTTAATTGTTATAACCGTTATATATCGTTTCAGACTACTTCGAGGTAGCCATAACCATCTTAATATTCAGTTTAGCACCCGTTTGGAGCACATCGACTAAATCCTGAACCGTCAATGTTTTATCAAAACGCACAACAACGGTCGGTTCGGCAATACCGGCCATGATGGTTTTCAGTTCTGTTTCCAGATTGGCCGGATCGACTGGTTTTTTATCGATGTAATATTGCTTTTTCTCGTCTACCGACAGCGTTACCTGCTTCTTGCTCAACTGCTGCGTCGACGCAGCCTTGGGCAACAGGAGTTTTATAACGTTCGGATTTGCTACCGTCGAAATGATCAGGAAGAACAACAACAGGAAAAACATGATGTCGTTCAGCGAAGACGTTGCAACTTCGGCAGCAAACTTAGTTTTTCTTCTGATTTTCATAGAAAGAACTGGCTATTAGACAGTAGATACGCTAGCAACTGGCCCGGTGACCTATTCACTAACATCCTGAGTCCGGATCAGTATACTAACGCATCCGGGCTGGCTCGGCAGTTGGTTTCTGAAGCACTTCGATAAACTCAAAGGCGTTTATTTCGAGCGCCAGCGTAAACCGCTCAATCATCATATTCAGCAGGTGGTAGCCGGTGTAGGCAATAACGCCGACAATCAGACCCGCGCCAGATGTAATCATTTTTTCGTAAAGACCACCGGCAATGATCCCGACACTGATATTATCGGAAAGGGAGATGTCATAGAAAATACGAATGATCCCGGAGATAGTTCCGATAAAGCCCATCATCGGCGCAATACCGGCAATGATTCCCAGATAACCCATATTCCGCTCCAACCGGGACAATTCGATCTGCCCAACGGTTTCGACCGTACTTTCAATTTCCTTGATCGGTGAACCAATCCGGCCAATGGCTTTTTCAAAAACACGTCCCATTGCCGTACGTTGATTCTTGGCAAAGGACTCCGCTGATTTGATATTTCCCTGCGCCACCATATCCCGAATATTGTCGATAAAATTCGGATCTGATTTCGTTTGAGAACGGATCACGAAATAGCGCTCGAAAATCAGGTAAAGAGCCGAGAAGAACAAAAACGCAATGGGTATCATGACCCAACCGCCTTTGGCTACCAGATCAAACAATTGTAAACTTTGGGGTTGAGCAGCCGCTGTGGCCGACAGCGATGCGGCCGTAGTGTCAACGGCCGGAACCTGAAGCAAGAGCATACGAACGAGACGGGTAAGTGGATGAGTTTGACCAGTAGTTGTTTTGGAACAAACGAGCCGGTTTCCTCGGATATTGTTCCAAAGATAATGAAGCCTGCCTTATGAGAAAGAGAAAGTTAGTGAATAGAAGTGCAACTTCGTTCCTGATCATTGCCAAATTAATTACTGGGACTGATTGGCTTATCACTCTAACTCCTACACTAACTCTGAAATCTCACGAAGGTTTCACCAGAATCTTTCCCCATCGCCCGTGCCGCTCCGCATGCTCAACGGCTTCAGTAATCTGGTCAAGTGCATAGGAAGCTTCAACAGGTAGCTGAATTTTACCCGATGCCAAGAGACTAATCACATTCTGAGCAACATCCTGCCGGGTCTGGCTATCCACCCTGCGCATCCAGTCAGTCAGCCAGAAACCCTTTAGGGTCAGTTCCCGAAAAATAAGCAGTCCAGCATTAATGGCTGGGTCCTGTAGACTTAATACGCCATAAATAATCATCGTCCCGCCTTTAGCGAGGCATTTGAGGGATTCAGTCGCCGTATGTCCACCTACAGCATCGAGCACGCACGAAACGCCAGCACCATCCGTAATTTGCTTTACACGTGTGGTTAAACTTTCAGTCTCTATATTGATGACCTCTGTCAGACCTAATGCTTTAAGATCATTGTTGAGATCATCGCGCCTAACAGTACCAATTGTATTGATCCCGCGCATTTTGCACAATTGAATCACCATTTTTCCGAATGCCGATCCGGCAGCTGTCAGCATTAGCCAACCACCCTCTGGTACACCCGAATCCTGAACCATGGCGTAGGCCGTAAACGGGTTGACAAACAACTGAGCGGCAACGTCATCGGAGATGGCATCAGGCACAGGAATCAGGCTCCGCTGGTGCGCAATGGCATATTCCGACCAGGTTCCAATGCTTGTGAAGCTTACCCGCATTCCTGTCCGCATCTGAACTCCTTCGCCCAGGGCATCGACAATCCCCACTCCCTCAAACCCCGCTCCTGACGGCAAATGGGGCCGGATACCATAAAGATTTTGTACGAATGTAATATCCGACGGATTAATGGGAGAAGCAATGACTTTTATCCGGACCTCGTTCGGACCTGGTTCGGGCATGGGTATTTCTGTAGCTTTAAGAATATCAGCCGGTTTGCCGGTTTGTTCAAAAATGATGCTTTTCATAAGCGATGAAGCCTTCTGTTGTGTATGTGCCAAAAATATGACTTAATTCGCACAAACTATTCCTAAACCCTGATTACAACGGCTTGTGGCAGGTCCTTCTGCTTATTTGTCGTTAGCCATTAATCTCTTTTATGCAAACCTCCCCCTTTCTTGGCGAATTAATTGGTACGGCTGTACTACTCCTATTGGGCAACGGTGTGGTGGCCAATGTCGTTCTAAAACAAACTAAAGGCGAATCTGCCGGATGGATCGTCATTACGGCAGGTTGGGCATTTGCTGTCACAATGGGCGTTTTCGTAGCCAAAGCCTTTGGAAGTACAGACGCTCATTTGAATCCGGCGGTTACGGTTGCTTTTGCCGTCGCTACCAATGACTACACGCATGTTGTTCCCTATATCCTTGCCCAACTGATTGGTGGTTTTTTGGGAGCAACGCTGGTCTGGTTACACTATTACCCACACTGGGCTGCAACGCCCGACCCGGCCTCTAAACTCGCCTGCTTCGCCACTGGCCCCGCTATCCGCAATCCGGGGGCTAATTTCCTCAGCGAAACACTGGCCACAATTGTCCTTATTGTTGGCTTAGCGGGTATCTCTTCGAAAAATTTAGGTGAATTAGCCATTGGTGTTGGACCCTACCTGGTCGGTATTCTGGTCTGGAGTATTGGCCTTTCGCTGGGCGGAACCACCGGCTATGCAATTAATCCCGCCCGCGATTTAAGTCCGCGACTGGCCTACACGATCCTTCCGATCCCACAAAAAGGAAATTCTGACTGGGGCTATGCTTGGGTACCTGTGCTTGGGCCACTCGCGGGAGCCGTAATTGGTGGATTATTGATTCGTTTTTTCACATTGTAGGACAATCGGAGAAGTAAACTATTTTTGTACGCTCCGTATCTTTGTCTTATTATGACCACCAAACCGTTTATCGTTGGTATTACCGGCGGCAGTGCTTCCGGCAAAACATCGTTTCTGAAAGATGTTATCAATGCATTCTCAGAGGACGAGATTTGCCTGATTTCGCAGGATAATTATTACAGGACTCTCGATCATATACCGATCGATCAGAATGGCGTTTACAATTTTGACCAGCCAGGTACTATTAATCACGAACTCTTTGCGGAGCATTTAAGCCTGTTGCATGCCGGGAAAACGGTTGAAACACCCGAATACACGTTTAACAATCCGAATGCGGTGGCCAGAACGCTGATATATCGCCCAACACCCATCATTATTGTTGAAGGGTTATTTGTGTTTCACTTTCCTGACGTAGCTAGTCAACTCGACCTTAAAGTATATATTACAGCTAAAAATAGAATTAAACTTGATAGGCGGCTTGTACGGGACCAGGCTGAACGGGGTCTGACCGAAGAGTTGATTCATTATCAGTGGAAGCATCACGTTCGCCCGGCTTACCAGGAGTTTGTTAAACCCCACAAAGACGAAGCCGATATTGTCATCCCCAATAATAATCACTACCAGAAAGGGCTGGACGTAGTCATTGCATTTTTGAAGACGAAGGTACGTTAACGGCTGGGCTGGTTCTGATTGGCTGGCTTAGGCCACTAACAATAACGGTACCAATCAATAATAGGACAACGATACCCAGGGCAAATCGTAAGTCCTGCCAGTCGGCCAGAAAGCCAATGAAAGGCGGGCCAACCAGAAAGCCAAAGTAGCCCACTGTTGTGACCATAGCCAGGCTCACTCCTGGGGCATAATCGGTACGGTGACCAGCCATGCTGTACACAATGGGCACAAGGGTTGATAAGCCAATACCCACCACCGCCAATCCAGCCAGCGAAACAATATAAAGTGGAATCAGCAGAACTAAAGTCAATCCGATTGCGCCCAATGCTGCCCCATATCGCAGTAAAAAACGATCCCCCAACCGTTGTCGCGCCCAGTCGCCCATGAGCCGGCCCGCCATCATTGCTCCCGAAAAGACCGTTAAACCCAAAGGAGCCGCAGCTTCGCTGGCACCAACCACATTTTTGAAGTAGTTCGTACTCCAGTCGGCCATGGCCCCTTCACTCAGCATAGCACTGAACGCAATCAGGCCAAGGCCCAATAAGGCTGGGCTGGGCAGTTGAAAACTGCTCGTAGCCTGATCATCTACCGGTGTTGGTGCATCTGTGATAAGCTGCTGAACAGCCCAAACAGATAAAATGGCACAGAAAAGGCTGGCAGCACCAAAATGCACGAATAGCGAAGGCGATAACTCGATAAATAACGATCCGGCCAAAGCTCCAATCATCATGCCGACACTAAATGTAGCATGAAAAGTAGACATCAATGGGCGATCTTGCTGTTTCTCTACCAGAACCGCCTGTGCATTCATCGAAACATCGAGTGCACCAGTACAAACCCCTACTACCCAAAAGGCCGCGAATAACTCCCAGGTCGTCGTTGCTAACGATAGCAGAAGCAGTGATCCGCAAAACAACCCAACAGATAGTGTAGTGGCAAAGCGGCTTCCCTGGCGAACGGTGAGCCAGCCCGCGAGCGGCATTGAACACAATGAACCAATGGCCGAAGCAAGCAGCATCAGGCCAAGGGTTTTATTATCCATATCCAGTAAGTCCTGTAAACGAGGTAATCGGGAACTCCAACTGGTGTAAATGAAGCCGCACACGAAAAAAATCAGGCTTACAGCCAAACGAGGTTTACTCATGATTAAGTAATGGCTTTGTATAAAAGTTGGTAAAAAGGACTTCGAAGCCGGTTCCATCGGGGCTGGCGCACATGGGTCCTACCTGAAGAGGTATATCTGGAGGAAAATATGCCAGCCGTAGCAAGTCGAATGTTTGTCCGTCAGTCGAGATGTTTATCTCGACAAAATCACGTTGCCGGGTCAGTTTTAACCAAATTCGTTCAGGCGCCAGCTGGTAAGGCCTGACCGACCAGTCAGAAAACGTCCGGGTCACGACGGCACTGGCTTGCTGAATTTTATCAACATACTCAATACCTGTTTTAATCCAATGTTGAGCATCGACCCGAACCATTAGCCCGGCCTGATCGTATCGGGACCGATACTGTCCGGTTATACAGACCCCGGCTTCAAAATCTCCGGCCTGAACCCCATAACAAAAATGACCATTATCCCGGGCAAATCCGTAGTGCGTTATCTGCCAGAAGTCGGTGCTGGCATCCGTCAAAACATGCAGTGAACCATCGTTAAACGACCAATGGGTGGGCTCGTTTAGCCAATTCATGGCACTCAGATCAATCGACATAGATGGCAGCAATAAATGATTGTCAATCTATTCACAAAGTAAAACATAACAAAATCCCCCGCTAGCTCATACGTCTAAAACGACATCATCACTTTCGGGATAGCCCGTACAGGTAAGGACCCAGCCTTCGCGAAGGTCACGCTCGGTCAGTACATCATTAATGGTCATGTGTACACTTCCCGATAAACTCCGGGCAACGCAGGTTGAACAACGCCCACCCCGACAACTATAAGGCAGTGCGAGACCTTCATCCAAAGCAGCCTGTAAAATAGATTTGTAGGCCGGAACCTGAATCTCCACTTTTTGCCCTCGATATTGAATCATTACCGTTCGATCCTGCGCGATTAGAGGAGGTGGCGATAAGACGACCGGCTCGACCACAAAATTTTCCCGCCGAATCTGGTCGGGCCGAAAGCCACTGAACACGAGCGTAAACTGCACCATACGCATATAATCGCCAGGGCCGCATACGTAAAAATGAAGGGTCTGTGGATCAGATCCTCCAGCCAGATCGGGAATCAGCCGTTCAAGCATGACATTGTTCAGCCGCCCCCGAAGGCCAGACCAATCTTCGGATGGATTACTCAACAAGTACAGCAATCGAAAGCGGTCGGGGAACTGCCGTTGTAAGTCATTCAGCTCCTCCCGGAAAATAATTGTTCGTTCACTGGAATTGCTGTAAAGCAAGGTTATCCGACGGTGTGGCTCTGTTCGTAACACCTGTTTCGTAATCGCCAATAACGGTGTAATGCCGCTGCCAGCGCCTAAAAGCACCAGATCGCCAGGCAAGTTCTCATCAACGGTAAAGCGACCGGCAGGCGGTAAGCTTGTCAATACATCTCCAACCGTTAATGTATCGTGCAGATACCGGGAGATTTCGCCATTCTGAATGCGCTTGATCGTTAAGCGTAACGGCTCATCCGTTGCCGAACTGAGTGAATAGGATCGGCGTACTTCGTGGATATTCGATCCGCCGGTATGGTGTTGTAAAATAAGCGTCAGAAATTGTCCTGCACGATGTTGTACCCGTCGTCCGTCCAGGGATTCCAGATAGTAACTTCTGGTATCTGACGTTTCGGAATGAATACGAACAATACGAAGTTTAAGAAAATCGTCGGTCATGAAGAGGTTGACTTTATGCCAAAACTAACCAAATACGGGCCGTTGTTTGAAAGCCCAGACGATTTACTGAAATTCGCCCCGCCGGTTCGCCTTTGTGGAGGATTATCTATCGCTGAATTGACAGCTTTCCTCGCGCCGGTATTACCTAATTGGCATAAGCTTACCGACGGATGCAGTGACATTTTGCTGTTATTCGTTGTTTACTAAAAAACCACCTGTCATATCATCGATGGAAGCACTGCTGGAAGAAGTTCAACGCGTGGGTTATGTAAACAAACCCGTTGCGGACGATATAGATTTAGTCGCCGAAATTAATCGGTTGAAAAAAGAAAAAAATGCCGTCATACTGGCACATTATTATGTAGATGGGGCCATTCAGGATCTCGCTGATTACATTGGTGATAGCCTTGGATTGTCGCAGCAGGCAGCCGCTACACCCGCCGATATGATTGTGTTCTGTGGTGTGCATTTTATGGGCGAGACGGCGAAAGTGCTGTCTCCTCAAAAGAAAGTTGTCATTCCGGATCTCAACGCGGGCTGTTCACTTGCCGACTCTGCCCCCGCCGACAAGTTTGCTGCTTTCAAAGCGCAGTATCCCGACCATATCGTTCTGTCATACATCAACTGCTCAGCCGAAATCAAGGCGCTATCCGACATTATTGTTACCTCATCGAATGCGTTAAAAATTGTCGAAAGTCTACCCAAAGATCAAAAGATCATCTTCGCGCCCGATGCCAACCTGGGCCGCTTCGTTTCGAAAAAAACGGGTCGTGATATGGTACTCTGGGATGGTGCCTGCATCGTACACATCGACATTTCGCTCGAAAAGCTCCAGAAACTCCGTCAGGAATACCCCGAAGCGAAGTTTATTGCTCACCCCGAATGTCAGGAACACATTCTGAGCCAAGCCGATTATGTAGGTTCGACAACGGCTTTGCTGAAGTACGTAGTAGATAGCCCCGAACAGACGTTCATTGTGGGAACGGAAGCGGGTATTCTGCACAAGATGAAGCAGGCCGTTCCGCATAAAAAAATCATTCCGGCCCCGGCCAGTCAGAATAATACCTGCGCCTGCTCAGAGTGTCCCTACATGAAAATGAACACCCTGGAGAAAGTCTATAATGCTATGGTTTATGAACAGCCAGAAATCATTGTTCCGGAAGATATACGATTGAAAGCGTATGAATCGGTAGCGCGGATGCTGGAGTTGAGTAAGTAAACGAATTGGCCTATGCACAAGCCGTAAAGCCGTCTAATTATGGCTCTCTGATGTGACGACTAAAGACGTGAACACTGCTTTGTGCTGATCTATCTAACTGAAATCAGCCAGCGATATGCTTACATTGAAGTAACAATAGACAAAGTCAAGCAGGTTAATTGATTGACTAAAAATATATTGAATGTCGGCGACGAAATGCCGACTTATTCTGATTATTCTGACACCAATGCCCCATCAATTCGATTTTCTGGTTATTGGCTCCGGTATCGCGGGCCTGAGTTACGCCACTAAGCTGGCGATGCACTTTGAAGCCCAACAGCAAACTGTCCGCATTGGCGTTATTACCAAAGTACAGGCCGACGAAACCAATACGAAATACGCTCAGGGCGGTATTGCAGCCGTATGGTCAGAAGCCGACTCCTTTGAGAAGCACATTGAAGATACTATGGTTGCCGGTGATTTTCTGAGCGACCGTCATATTGTTGAAATTGTTGTTCGTGAAGCGCCGGGGCGCATTCAGGAATTGATCAGTTACGGCACCCGCTTCGATAAAGAACACGGTGGTAAAGATTACGATCTTGCTAAAGAAGGTGGCCACTCCGACTTCCGGATTCTGCATTTCAAAGACATTACCGGAGCCGAAATAGAGCGCGCTTTGCTTGAAAAGGCTAATTCGCTGAAATCCATCGAGATTTTCACCCACTTCTACGCCGTTGAGCTTATTACTCGTCACCAGCTTGGCGAAACGGTTCATCGCTATGACACCGATAATAAGTGTTTTGGTGCCTATGTGCTAAACACACGAACGGGTGAAGTGGAGCAATTCCTGGCGAAAACAACCTTGTTGGCTACGGGCGGCATTGGCAACATCTACCAAAATACGACCAATCCAAATATTGCTACGGGCGATGGTATTGCCATGGCTTACCGTGCGAAAGGCATTGGCAAGGATATGGAGTTCATTCAGTTCCACCCAACCGCTCTGTATGAACCCGGCAAAAAGCCAAACTTCCTCATTTCTGAAGCCGTACGAGGTTTCGGGGGGATATTGCGTACCCGCAAAGGAGAGACTTTCATGGAGAATTACGACCCACGCCTGTCGCTGGCCCCGCGCGACATTGTGGCTCGGGCTATCGACTCAGAAATGAAAAAGGCCGGTGATCCGCACGTTTATCTGGACGTGACCCACTGCGACTACGATAAATTTATCGAACATTTTCCAAACATTACGGCCTATTGTCGCGACCACCTGGGCCTTGACCTCCGGAAAGATTATATTCCGGTCGTTCCTGCACAACACTATCTCTGTGGAGGCATTCGGGTCAATGAATGGGGGCAGACAAATATCCAGTTTCTGTATGCCGTCGGTGAGTGTTCCTGCACGGGCCTTCATGGAGCCAATCGATTGGCATCGAATTCATTGCTCGAAGCGGTGGTGTTCGGCCACCGGGCTTACCAAAAAACCACCGAACTGTTCGGGCAGGCTGTTTTACCCGACAATATTCCAGACTGGAATGATGCCGGCACAACGCATCCGGAAGAACTGGTTTTGGTGACCGAAATGAAGAAAGAACTGGAATCAATTATGTCCAACTACGTTGGTATCGTACGCTCAAACCGGCGCTTAAAACGGGCAATGGATAGACTTGAGCTGATATATCTGGAACATGAAGAACTATATCGACAATCGAAAGTTTCTGTTCCTGTTTGCGAACTACGTAACATGATTGAGGTTGCTTATCTGGTGATTAAAATGGCGATGGCCCGGCGCGAAAACCGGGGTCTGCATTTTAATCTTGATAATCTGAAGTAACGGGCGGGGCTACCTCGATTTCAGTATCCGAACACGCGTTACCGTTGCCTCTGTTCAGGAGTAACCGATACTGGTTATTCACTGATGCTGAGACCCAATTCACGATAATAGGCAGAAAAAAGCAGGCCTATTTACACGAATAAGTAAAGTGTTTAATAGCTGTAAAAGCTGTTTATGACTGTTTAAACAGCGACTCAGGCATTTCTATCCAGTATCAACATGCTTGCCCTGCGAAAGGCCAATCTATTGAATATCAATAGTATAATATTATTCCGTCAGCATGGACGAACGTTGTCTGGTTCAAAAAATTGTTTGACAATGCCAAGGTAAATCCTTTTCTTTGCGCAGTTTTTCAACCCCAAAGGACTACTAAAATGTCAGAAATTGCACAAAAGGTCAAGAATATCATTGTCGAGAAACTGGGTGTAGAAGAGTCGGAAGTGACGCCTGAGGCCAGCTTCACGAACGACCTGGGCGCGGACTCCCTCGACACGGTTGAGCTGATCATGGAATTTGAGAAAGAATTCAACATTTCTATCCCAGACGATCAGGCCGAAAATATCGGTACGGTTGGTCAGGCTATTACCTACCTGGAAGAAAACGCCGGTAAATAATCCCCGAGGCATAGCGACAAACGCTTTCCTCATCTAATTACCCCCGCAGTTAAACTGTATGACGTTAAAACGAGTAGTCGTAACGGGTTTAGGCGCACTTACGCCGATTGGTAATGATGTACCGACCTATTGGAACAACTTATCAGCCGGCGTAAGCGGTGCCGGCCCGATCACGAAATTTGATGCCTCCAAATTTCGCACGCAGTTCGCTTGTGAAGTAAAAGGGCTCGATGTCACGCAGTTCATCCCTCGGCAGGATGCCCGCAAAATGGATGCGTTTACCCATTATGCACTCATCGCTACCGACGAGGCCATCCGGGATTCCGGAATGGACCTCGAAAAAATTGATCGCAACAAAGTTGGTGTCATCTGGGGGTCGGGTATAGGTGGTCTGAAGTCGTTCGAAGACGAAATGATCGATTATGCCAAAGGCGATGGCACTCCCCGCATCAATCCATTCTTTATCGTTCGTATGATCGCCGACAGCGCGTCGGGTCAGATTTCCATGCGATACGGTTTCCGTGGTCCTAATTACGTTACCGTTTCTGCCTGCGCTTCAACGAACAACGGCATTATCGACGCATTTAATTACATTCGGTTAGGCAGGATGATTATGTGCGTTGTAGGCGGTTCTGAAGCCGCCGTTACCCGAGCCGGTATTGGTGGGTTCAATGCGAACCGCGCTCTTTCGGAACGAAACAGTTCTCCCGAAACGGCATCAAGACCTTATGATAAAGATCGTGATGGTTTTGTGCTGGGCGAAGGGGCTGGATCACTCATTCTGGAGGAATATGAGCACGCTAAAGCAAGAGGAGCCAAGATCTATGCCGAACTGATCGGCGGTGGTATGTCGTCAGACGCTTATCACATCACAGCTCCCCATCCAGAAGGACTCGGTGCTTACCTGGCCATGAAAGATGCACTCGACGATGCGGGTATTGCGCCAACGGAGATTGATTATATCAATACGCATGGTACATCGACCCCTGTTGGTGATCCGCAGGAACTGAAAGCGATTCATCAATTGTTTGGTGATCATTCGTTTAAGATAAATATCAGCTCCACCAAGTCTATGACGGGCCATTTGCTGGGGGCGGCTGGAGCCGTTGAAGCAATTGCCAGTATTAAGGCTTTGGAGCATCAGCTTGTACCGCCTACCATTAACTTGTTTAATGTGGACGAGGAGATAGACTCTCGTTTCAACCTGACACCGCTAAAAGCACAGACTCGTTCACTGACCACTGTGATGAGTAATGCGTTCGGTTTTGGCGGTCATAATGCCATCGTTATTTTCCGTAAACTAAGTTGAGTCGTGCAACTCGCGCTGCCCCGTAGTTTGTTCAATCCGTTCGACTGGTTCCGGTCAAGCGATGCTAACCCCCGTAAAAATTTGCGGAGGTCGATCGCTCATATCATTGGGGAACGTCCGTCAAACATAGGCCTTTACCAACTGGCATTACGGCATACCTCGGCTTCGAAGGCTACAGCTATTGAGGGCTTTCGTGAATCTAATGAACGGTTAGAATACCTGGGCGATGCTGTTTTAGGGATGGTTATTGCAGAGTTCCTGTTCAAAAAATATCCTTACAAAGACGAAGGCTTCTTAACCGAGATTCGCTCACGAATTGTCAATCGCGAAACGCTGAACGGAATTTCGCGAAAAATAGGTCTCGATCACCTCATTGAGTACGACGGTAGCCGAACACGTAGTCTTCCTGCTCGTACATCCATGTACGGTGATGCGCTGGAAGCGTTGGTTGGCGCAGTCTATCTGGACAAAGGCTTTCGGTTTTCACGCCGGTTTATTCTGAAAGAATTGCTTTCTCATTACGACATTGATTCGGTCGTTCAGAATAACGTAAACTTTAAAAGCCGCCTGATCGAGTGGGCGCAACGGGCGGGCAAAGAAATCCGTTTCGAAATTTTGTCCGAAAAAGGCAATAGCCATTTCCGCGAATTCATTGCGCAGGTCACGATCGACGAAGAGCAATTTGCTACTGGTAGCGGCTATAGCAAAAAGAAAGCTGAGCAGGCAGCCGCCGAGAAAGCCCTTGAGCTTTTAGACGCTAAATAAGTCGTCGTTCTTCCCCATCATCTGTAGACTCTTTACCGCATTAGCTTAATTGTCTCCTTGCCAGCATTTGCTTTAGGAGCAAATTATGACATGCTCCCGCGCCATTTTGTCAATTTCAAGCCTATAAAAAGTCAGAATAATGACATTATGGCCGTTATTGCTGAGGAGCTATTGACGTGGCACAAAGTTTGAAAAATAATGTAGCATAACATGTTAACTTATTTTCTAACACAAAACCCAACAAATAGTCATGAATCCGTTAATGCGCACGAACAACAACCTACCGTCGTTGATCGAGAACTTTTTCGGTCGCGACGTGAATGACTTGTTTAATGCGAATGCTGCGTCAGTAAGCAACGTTCCAGCAGTAAATGTAGTCGAGCATCAGGATGGCTTTCGTATTGAAGTGGCAGCCCCTGGTTTGAAAAAAGACGATTTCAAGCTCAACCTGAATCACAACAACCTGACCATTTCGGGTTATCAGGAAACAAAGAAGGAAGAGTCAGATAAGAATAATGAAAAGTACACGCGTCGGGAATTTAGCTATTCCTCTTTCCAAAGGACGTTTACGCTCCCAACATCGGTAGATGCAGATAATATACAGGCATCATACACAGATGGCGTACTTAAAATCGAGATTCCCAAACGTGAGGAGGCCAAAGTAAAGCCCCCCCGCCAGATCGAAATTGGTGGTTAATCGGCTGTTTACGTACAGAGACGGCAAAAGCCTGTGAGGTAGGTTCTCATGGGCTTTTCATTGCCAAAAGCCCACCCTAACAAAGCGTTGTTAAAATATGTTAAGGAGGATAAACCCCGAATTTTTCGTTACTAAGTTTCCGTTATATCGACAAGTAGAAGTAAATTAGTACACGTCTTACACATAAGGACAGCAATTTTAGATTTTCCCAAATTAATCATGAAAAGCAACTGGAAACTATTGGCGTTGATGGCACTCTTATCGAGTGTAGTCACGCTGGCTGCTTATAACCTTTTGGGGTTCAATAAGCGGGACGTAATTTTCAATGAATCGTCGCCAACACCGACGATTACGGGGAGGTTAGCCGCATTAACGGGTAATGGTCCAACGGCCACTCCCGGCGACTTCTCCACCGCAGCCGAAGCCGTAACACCAATGGTTGTTCATATTCGCACAACCATGACCAGAACCGTTCGCCAGCAACAGGTACCTGATATTTTCCGGGATTTCTTCGGTGATGATTTTGGTGGAAACCAGCGCCCACGCCGTCAGCAAGGTCAGGCTTCAGGTTCGGGTGTTATCATCAGCAAAGATGGCTACATCGTAACAAACAACCACGTTGTTCAGGATGCTGACGAAGTGGAAGTAATTATGACTGATAAACGTAGCTTTAAAGCTAAAGTTATCGGCACCGACCCACTGACAGACTTAGCCGTTATCAAGGTAGAAGCGAATAACCTGCCTGCTATTACGCTTGGCGACTCCGATGCGCTGAAACTGGGCGAATGGGTCTTAGCTGTGGGTTATCCACTCGATCTCGAATCGACCGTTACGGCTGGTATCGTTAGTGCTAAAGGACGTGGCATTGGTATTCTGAATCAGAATGCCCGTCAGCAAAACGACCCAAAAGCCGATACGCCAATCGAAGCCTTTATTCAAACCGATGCGGCCATCAACCCCGGTAATTCGGGCGGTGCACTGGTAAACCTTCGTGGTGAGTTAGTGGGAATTAACTCGGCCATTGCATCGGCAACGGGTTACTACAGTGGTTATGGCTTTGCCGTTCCTGTATCGCTTGTGAAAAAAGTATCGGCCGACCTGCTGAAATATGGTAACGTACAACGCGGCTATCTGGGTATTATACCCATCGAACTGAACAGTACGGTTGCCAAAGAAAAAGGTTCTAAAGTTGGCCGTGGTATCTACGTAGAAAGCGTAGTTGATAACGGTGCTGCCAAAACTGCCGGCCTAGAGAAGGGTGATGTAATCGTGAAGATGGAAGGTCAGCCCCTTGATTCAGACGCTCAAATGCGTGAAATCATTGGTCGTCGTCGTCCGGGAGATATTCTGAACGTTACCATTAACCGCAATGGCACCGAACGCGATGTTAAGATTGAGCTTCGTAATCGGAATGGCGGCCGCGATGTCATCAAGAAAGCTGACGTTTCAACGGCAAATGCAGCTCTTAGCTCATTAGGTGCCGACTTCGAAGAGCTTAGCGCTCAGGATGCCAAGCAATTAGGCGTTACAGGTGGTGTACGGGTAAAGAAAATTGTGGATGGTAAATTGGCCGAAACCGATGTTGAAGAAGGTTTCATAATCGTTAAGGCCAATGGCAAAAACGTCAAAACGACGAAAGATCTGCAAGCGATTCTGTCTTCTGTAAAAGAAGGCGAAGGGCTGATGTTGATTGGCATGTACCCCAACAGTTCACGGATGTACTACTACGCTGTTCCTGTTTAATAAGGGCTAATAGTTATAATGCAGAAAGGCCATCCTCAACAGGATGGCCTTTCTGCATTATAACTAATTATAGTCTTATGCCTATTCGTAATAGTTCAGGACCTGATGGCCGCTCTGAGCAAGCAATTGATCACGGCGGAACAAGTCAATATCTGCCGTCATCATATCCTTAACAAGTGCTGGCAGATCATACTTGGGTGTCCAGCCTAGCTGAGTCATTGCCTTGGTTGGATCGCCAAGAAGCAGGTCAACTTCTGTTGGACGGAAATAGCGAGGGTCAACAGCAACCACTTCTTTGCCGACTTCAACGGGGAAATCTGCATTGGATGAGCTAACGACTACTGCCGTTTCGGATGCGCCCTCTCCTTTGAATTCAAGCTCTACACCGATTTCAGCAAATGACATACGTACGAAATCACGAATACGAGTCGTAACGCCCGTAGCAATAACGAAATCTTCCGGTTTCTCCTGTTGGAGAATCAGATACATAGCTTCAACGTAATCTTTAGCATGGCCCCAATCGCGCTGCGCGTCAAGATTACCCAGATAAACTTTATCCTGAAGTCCCAGGCCAATACGGGCTACAGCACGAGTAATTTTGCGAGTCACGAACGTTTCGCCACGGAGGGGCGATTCGTGATTGAACAAAATACCGTTGCAGGCATACATGTTGTAAGCCTCGCGATAGTTCACTGTAATCCAATAACCGTATTGTTTGGCTACGGCATAAGGCGAACGTGGATAGAATGGTGTTGTTTCGGATTGCGCATGGCCCTGAACTCCACCATATAACTCTGAAGTCGACGCCTGATAGATACGGGTTTTCTCCGTCAGACCTAATAAACGAACAGCTTCCAGAATCCGGAGCGTTCCGATTCCATCTACCTGTGCTGTATATTCAGGCTCCTCAAAACTTACCTGCACGTGCGACATAGCTCCGAGGTTATAAATTTCGTCGGGCTGTACTTCCTGAATGATCCGGATGATATTGGTAGAATCGGACAGATCACCATAATGCAGTTTGAAGCGCACGTTTTTTTCGTGTGGATCCTCATACATGTGGTCGATCCGCTGTGTGTTGAACAGCGAACTCCGGCGCTTGATGCCGTGTACCTCATATCCCTTAGCTAAGAGCAATTCGGTCAAATAGGCTCCATCTTGTCCGGTTATACCGGTTATTAATGCTTTTTTCATAGTTCGTTACACGGAGAAAAATTGCCGTCTGAATTGTACAAAACTCACCAAAGCTACATTAAAACACGTAAAACATATAAATTATTTTATTGACAGGCTACGCCGAACATCTATTTTGTCTGCTTGCAGCTGGGCCGATGGCAATAATTGACGAATTGATGAGTAGTAGCGTTCCGCATCAATATGGCGCATAAAGTCTCCTACTTTAAGTTTATAAGTTGGCTGGTTGTAACTCAAATATGGGCTAAGTTCGGGAAAATTTTGATAAATCAGTAACTTAGCTGCCTCCACTTCTTGTCGTTGATTTCCTACATATACCTGAATACGATAACCGGCGGCATAGCGCACAGCACGATTTTTAACGGCAATTGTATCCATTACTGCATCCAGCTTACGATTCACGTGCAACGCTTCTACTGGAGCAGGTGGCTTAACAGGCTCATTCTTACGAGGGGCGGGGGTCGTTACTGGGGGCGGTGTAGATGTAGTTGGCCGGGTTGTCGTTGATGGTCGGTTAGTAGTGGTCGAATTATATACTGGCCGAGAAGACGATAGATCTTCGTCGTAGCTATTATAGTCTACAGATGATTTGGTTGACACTGTCGGACGGCTTGCGGCACAACCTGTCAAAATCAGAAAAGCGATCACAGAAATTCCACTCAGTCCGAAACGCATAGGCATAGTTGAATTAGGCAACAAAAATATCGTATTGCTTCAATAGATGAGAAAATTGATGGTGAAATTCTTAAATAAGGTGAGTTAGAGGATTATCATCCGGGCAACAAATTATTCAGTGACTATTTCGAGAATGACCCATTCAAATATAAAAAATACATTGCAAAGTGATTAAACGACCTTAAACGCACCTCAATTGAAGGAATCTTTATTTATCAGCTCTTATGATTAAGGAGTGAGAGAGTGTAATTGAGGATTAGCAGTTGGTGGACACTGAATAAAGATCCTTCCAGTGCCAGCCCGTTACCACTCCCTCACATTATTTAAACATAGCTCTTGCTTGCAGGGTTAGTTTGTAACCAACCAGGTTATCTTGGTTGGTTTACACAACAAAACCAAATAAGTGCCATGACAAATCAAACAGACAATACCAGCTTCAATAGCTCATCAACTACCGGATCATCTACCCTAATGACGGCTATCTTTACCGATCGTGACGCGGCTGAGACGGCATACAACGCGCTGTTAGCTCATGGCTTTGCGAAAGATGATGTGAACATCGTTATGACTGATGAAACCCGTAAACAGCATTTTGACCACAGTGATTCGGATAATTCTGCTCTAACAGATAAAGCAATGGAGGGTGCGGGCAAAGGTTCTGCCATTGGCGGTACAGTGGGAGCGGTAGCTGCGGCTATAGCTGCCATCGGTACAACGTTGGCCTTACCTGGTTTGGGTTTACTGATTGCTGGTCCGCTGGCAGCTGGTTTAGCCGGTGCTGGAGCAGGAGGTCTAGCTGGCGGCTTGATAGGGGCTTTAGTAAATTCGGGAATTCCGGAGGAAACAGCCAAGGCCTATGAATCGGGGCTGAAAAGCGGTGGTATTGTCGTCGGAGTGCATCCTCGGGATGAGGCCGATAAAGTGTACTTGTCGCAGCAGGGATTTCATTGAGGCCAATCCTGACTGAGTGTATGGGATGTCGGTTCTGAATTGAATAAAGCGATAAACATTTTTTCAGCAAAAACAGAGCGGCTCAATTAATGCCGCTCTGTTTTTGTTTAAACGAGGCTGGATTCGCCCTTTTTACAGCTATTTGAACCTAATAGAACAGGAGTGTATAAAAGCGTTATTCTTCATTATTACGGAGGGTCATTAATGTGCCTGAATGATTATTCTTTACACTCTACAATTATTCGATTTATTGACATTCATCTGTATTTATTTACTTTCCTGTTGTCGTATGACCTAATATCGCTACCGGTCTCTCGTTAGAAACCTTCATGCTATTCGAGCCATCATCGTCAAATGTTTCTCGTCTGGTTCCGGGTGTAATTGTTTAGTAAACATCTGCGCATGAGCTAAAAAGTGAGCAATGCTCATTTATTGCTTGCTAGAGATAGGCTCTCTCATACGGTCTCGATATGCAGTCATTCGCTTGGAAGGCCGGAGTAAAGAAAAATAGAACTTTTGTTATTCTTCCAGTGCAAGCCCGGCAACTGTACGCTAACCTGACATATATTTTGGTTAATTTTGGCAGCTTATTACGAACAACACATGCTGACAATAGAAAGCCACGTGTCGCTCAAGCCCCATAATACATTCGGGATTGACGTTTCTGCGCGGTATTGGGTTGAAATTAATCACGAAGACGATATTCAGACACTCTTACAATTAACTGATTTCGTTGATACACCTAAATTGATTCTCGGCGGAGGCAGCAATGTCTTACTCTGCCATGATTTCAACGGATTAGTTGTCAAAATGAACATTCAGGGTATCAACGTCACTGGCGAAGATGATGCCCATGTTTATCTGAAAGCAGGAGCTGGTGTTACCTGGCATGAGCTGGTTGTGTTTTGTGTTCAGCAGGGCTATGCAGGGCTAGAGAACCTATCGCTTATTCCGGGTACCGTTGGCGCTGCGCCCATGCAGAATATTGGCGCTTACGGAGTCGAGCTGGAGCAGGTATTTGAATCACTAACAGCCGTTCACGTCCTGACAGGCCAAAAACGCACCTTCAATCATGCAGATTGTGCGTTCGGCTATCGGGAAAGTATCTTTAAGAAGGAGCTGAAAGGCCAATATATTATTACGGGCGTAACGTTTCAACTAGACAAGCACCCCACATTTCATACACGGTACGGTGCCATTCAGGAAACGCTCACCGAAATGGGCGTTTCTCAAGATAGGCTGACCATCAAGGCCATCAGTGACGCAGTTATCCAGATCCGGCGCAGTAAACTTCCTGATCCCGTCCAAATTGGTAATGCTGGTAGTTTTTTTAAAAATCCAGAAATTCCAAAGGAACAATTCGATTCACTTAAACTACGATACCCTACACTCCCAGGTTACCCAATTGGCGATACGCTCGTAAAAGTCCCGGCTGGCTGGCTTATTGAACAGGCTGGCTGGAAAGGCTATCGTTCAGGCGATGTGGGCGTACATGCCAAACAGGCTCTGGTCCTGGTAAATTACGGCAACGCAACAGGGAATGAGGTTCTGGCCCTTGCCAAACAAATCCAGAAGTCAGTCCTGGACTTGTTTGGTATAAAAATTTCGCCAGAGGTAAATGTTGTATAGAAAATTACTACATGCACAAGAAGTGGGACTACACTCCATTTTCCTATTTATGCAGTCTTCTTTATTCAAAACAGAGTGATGCTGCCCCGAGCAACCCGGCATCGTTGCCTAACGTTGCCCGCTTAATGGCCAGCCCGTTTTTGTAGTAATCATTGAGCCAGTAATCAAGTGTTTTTTCGACAGCAGGGAGGATATAATCAAAGGAAGCCGACAGGCCACCACCGATCAATACCTGTTTAATGTCCAGGATCTTGATAAGAGCTGCGAGGCCTTCGCCTAAAATCTCGCCTACTTCCGTCCAGATTTGAAGGGCCAGTTCATCACCCTCAGCAGCCGCAGCAACCAATCCAGTCGTAGAAATATCCCCATCATCGGGTAGGTGTGTTTCGCCTTTATATTCCTTCCGGCGTTCGATAGCCAGATCGAGCAGTTCTTTCTTTCCAATATTTCGCTCCAGCACCCGCCCATGACGCGACGGAATATGACCAGGCTCCATGGCATTACCATCGCCACCGGTAAAGATTTTCTTATTGATAATGGCCGCTCCGCCAACACCCGTACCGAGTGTGATGAAAATGTAATTTTCCGTTATTTTTTCTTCTGCGAAGTAATACTCCCCTAAAGCAGCGGCATTCGCATCGTTTTCCAGGAAAAACTGAACGCCCGCAAACCGTTTGGATAGCATTTCAACCAGTGGAACTCCATTGATTTCGGGGATGGCCGTAATTTCAAGTGGCACAGTTCTATCCCGACTAAGCATACCCGGCAGACCGATTCCAACCTGCTTGACATCCTTGTTAGAGAATAATTGCAGTGCAACTGCATCGCCAAACCGCTCAACGAAGTGGCCAGACTGCCGCCAGCTAATGGTATCGTGGCTGTAGAAATTGGAGATTTTGCCGGTGTTGGCATCAACAATACCCATTTTGACGTTCGTTCCGCCGACGTCAATACCCAAATATTCAACAGAAGACATTCGTAACAGTAATCGGTTAACAGTGAACAGTTATTGTTTAGGATGGATGAAGTGGGCCGCAAGATACAAAAAAGTCGTTACGGGGACCCGCTCGTGTGGTCAACACTCGTCCATTAGCAACTGATTAATTCTAATTAGTGGCCTTAAGTGCCGCTTACTAAATATCTCCTAGTTGAGGGCGGATCAGAATTTCTTCAACTACGGCACTCTTCGACAACGAATATGCGGCCCAGACGCTATTGGCAACATCGTCGGGCTTCATGAAGCGATCTTCTGGCAAGTCGGTTCCTTCCCAGCTTGCCGTGAACGTTGCACCGGGCAAAATAGCCGTGACTTTAACCCCGTTCGGTTTCAGTTCTTCCCGCAAAACACGGCTCATCCCCAATAAAGCGAATTTAGAGATGCAGTAAGAACCCCCGTTGGTGTAGGCTGTAATGCTGGCGGTTGAGCACATCATAAAAATATGCCCCTGACGCCGGGATACCATATTGCCAACCAGGCCACGTGTAAGATGGTAGGCGCTACCAACATTTGTATTCATCAGTTGTTCAAACGTACCCTCAGCTTCGTCCTGAATCTGCCCCGGTAGAAACAATCCTGTGTTGTTAACTAACACATCGACAGGGCGGTTGAGGGAGTGAATATAGTCCAGCAGAGCATTAACACCCGTGCGGTTTGACAGATCAGCCGTAAAAGGCAGTAAACCAGGACCATGAAGCCCATCAATTGACCGTGCACACACAACGGCATCGAACCCTTCGGCAACAAATCGATCGACAATAGCGCGGCCTATACCTTTAGTGCCACCCGTTACAACAATCAGTGGATTCATAAAAACGGATAAAACTCTTTTATTATAACTCGTATCGGTGTATAAACCCGGTTGGTTTAGGATACGGCGCAAGTTACGTTAGAAACCATTCTATCTTTGCCGGGGTTCTCTCGATGTTGTCGCGTCCGGCAGTTGGAGCGGCTAGTTGCTTCGCATCTTGCATTTATGTCACGGTTAGGTCAATATTTCATTTTTCTGGGTTCACTCTTCCGTAATCGGGAGAAAATGCGGGTTTATCTGGGGCTTATTCTGAACGAGTGTACGTCGATTGGCGTCGGTTCGGTTTTTATTGTGGCGCTTGTTAACTCGTTCATTGGAGCCGTCACCTGCGTTCAAACGGCGTATAACCTCACAAACCCCTTTGTGCCGCACAACATCATTGCACTCATTGTACGTGATAGTACGATTCTGGAACTGGCTCCCACATTGACCTGCATCGTGCTGGCCGGTAAGGTTGGTTCTAATATAGCCAGCGAATTAGGCACAATGCGCATAACGGAGCAGATTGACGCTTTAGAGGTAATGGGTATCAATTCAAGCTCTTACCTGGTACTCCCCAAAGTAATTGCCTCCATACTCATGATTCCGTTGCTGGTTATTATGGCCGGATTCCTGTCGATTCTGGGAGGCTATATTGCCGGGGTTCTGGCGGGCGTTATTTCTCCTGAAGAATATGTATCCGGATTACGTCTTGAATATAAGCCATTTGGTGTTACGTTCGCCCTGATCAAGACCGTCGTATTTGCGTTTCTGGTATCGACAATCTCGGCGTTTCAGGGGTATAATGTACAAGGTGGAGCACTGGAAGTAGGTGCTGCTTCTACAGCCGCCGTAACCAACAGTTGTATTGCTATTGTAGCAGCTGATTTTATTCTGACACAGGTATTGTTGACCTAATTAGCGAAAGCGTGAATGCGTGTCGCAATAAATCGTTGCGGTCGTTTACGCATTGACGATTTCACTCATTGCCCATGATTGAAATCAAAGATATATCGAAGACCTTTGGCGACCGGCAGGTGTTGGCGGGTATTAGTGGCTCGTTTAAACCGGGTGATACTAGCTTAATTATTGGTGGTAGCGGTACTGGCAAAAGTGTTTTGTTAAAGTGTATGATTGGGCTGATCAAGCCTGATTCGGGTGAGGTTCTTTATGATGGACGCAACTTTCTGACCGGCGATCTGGAAGAACAAAAGACGATCCGGCGGGAAATGGGTGTATTATTTCAGGGCTCGGCCTTATTCGACTCCAAGACCGTACTTGAAAACGTTCGCTTTCCACTCGATATGCTTACCGAACAGTCGGAAAGCGAGAAAGTAGATCGGGCGAAGGAGTGCCTACGGCGCGTAGGGCTGGAAGGAGCGGGGGATCGGATGCCTTCAGAAATCAGTGGTGGTATGAAAAAACGGGTCGGTATTGCCCGCGCCATTGTCCTTAATCCTAAATATCTGTTCTGCGACGAACCTAATTCGGGCCTTGATCCGCTTACATCCATCAAGATCGACCAACTCATTTCAGAGATCACGGATGAGTATAAGATCACAACCGTCGTTATTACCCACGACATGAACTCGATGATGGAAATTGGCGAAAAGATTATGTTCCTCTATAAAGGCAAAAAACTTTGGGAAGGAGATAGTAATACAATCACTCAATCTGACGTAGCCGAATTGAATGAGTTCATTTATGCCAATAAGCTGCTGCGTGAAATGGAAAAATAAATGCTGCACTTATACGGTGATCACATACTTGTAAAGCGAGTTTTCGCAGTAGGGTAAATGTAAGCCGATTTGGGAAACCGCACTGCAATTATGCGGGGAAATATAGTTGGGATAATAGACTGCAATCTGGATTATCGCTAAAGCTTGATTTATACGGGCAAATCAATGAAATACTTTTTATTTAGCCTATTCCTATTCGGAACGATAGCCGCAAACAGCCAATCCAGTACTTCTGATAGTATACTATTACCCAAACAACCGGTTTTAATTCTGGGTGGCAATTTAATTGATGTCGAGACGGGCAACGTGCGCGAAAATAGCAGCCTGCTGATCGAGAATGGACTAATCAAAAAGATTGGTAAGAATCTAAAAGTACCCGACAATACGACGGTCATTGATGCCAAAGGCAAATGGCTGCTTCCTGGACTAATCGATAGCCATATCCACCTGTTTCAATCGGGAAGCATTTATACCCGGCCCGATGGTATCAATCTGGCCAAATACCGCCCTTACGAAACCGAACGACAATGGCTCCGCGACAATATGGGCGACTTGCTCCGTCGGTATCTGGCATGTGGAATCACAACCGTGATCGACATTGGCGGACCGCTTTACCAGTTCCCCTATCGCGACCGTTTCAACAAACTCTACACCAGCCCGCAGATTTTGATGACCGGGCCGCTCGTTTCAACCTACCAGCCGGAAGCGTTTAAAGTCGAGGATTCGCCGATCATCAAAGCCAATACCCCCGAAGAAGCCCGCGAGTTAGTACGCCGGCAGCTGGCCTACAAACCTGACTTTATCAAGGTTTGGTTCATCATTCGGGGAATGGGGAAGCCGGGCGAAGAGATGATCCCAATTGTGCAGGCTGCGATTGATGAAACGCATAAAAACGGACTCAAGCTGGCTATTCATACGCAGGAGTTACTGGCGGCTAAACTAGGGGTGAAATACGGTGCCGACTTCCTGGTTCATAGTCCTGAAGACGGCATTATCGACGCTGAATTGATCGATCTGATGCGGAAAAACAAGGTAAGTTACGGTCCAACCATGATTGTAAACCGGGGTATCACAGGTTTCTTCAGCGACGATCGGAAGCTGACTCCTTATGAATTTGCGAATGCCAATCCATACGTCCTGGGTACCCTATTTGACTTCAAACATTTACCCGAGCCGGAAATCCGCAAACGATATACCAGCTTACTGGCCAGCCCGGAATTTCAGGCACGTTCGAGCAAAAGGGATTCCATTAAGCGGGTTAACTTAAAAAAAGTCTGGAATGCAGGTATCAATGTCGTGGCCGGAACGGATGCCGGTAATCCCGGCACGTTTCATGGTACGTCATTTCTGGATGAATTGAAAGCAATGCAGGGTGCCGGTCTTTCAACCGCTGATGTATTGAAATCAGCAACAATCAATGGAGCGAAGATTTTCGGCAAAGAAGCTCAGATCGGTAGTCTGGCAGAAGGTAAACTGGCCAATGTGCTGATACTGAAACAGAGTCCGCTGGAGAATATTGACGCGCTGACAAGTCTGGAAACGATTGTCAATCGGGGTTTCATTACAACACCGGAAAAAATCCTGCCGGACTCGCCCGAAAATCTCGTTCAGAAACAACTTAACGCCTATAACGCCCGCAACATCGATGCGTTTCTGGAGCCCTACGCAGACGATGTAGAGGTTTATACCTTCCCGGATAAGCTATTGTATAAAGGCAAAGAAGCCATGCGCAAGCAATACAGTGGCATGTTTGAGAAGACCAGGAACCTGCATTGCGAACTCGTTAACCGGATCGTGGTTGGCAGTACGTTGATTGACCACGAAAGTGTTACGTTCGCTGCTGACAAAGATCCCGTAAAAGCTGTAGCGATTTATAAGGTCGAAGCAGGAAAGATTGCGAAAGTTTATTTCACAAGATAAACGCCTACTCTTCGGGTAGTTAGTTATCCGAAGAGTAGTAGCAAATCCTTGTCAGTACGCTTTCAGACTCAAATCCAGGCTTTTTACCTGATGCGTCAGCGCTCCGGACGAGATAAAATCAACACCGGTTTCAGCATACGCACGCAGGTTCGTTTCATCAATGCCTCCCGAAGCTTCTGTGATAAACCGGCCATTGATAAGCCTTACCATGTCGCGAATACCATCCGGCTCAAAGTTGTCCAATAGAATGATATCTACCTGCCCGACCCGTAATACTTCCTCTACTTCAGCCCGATTGCGGGTTTCGATCTCGATCCGCAGTGTCCGGCCGGTTTCTTTCAAATAAGAAACAGCTTTTGTAATGGCCGCTTCAATACCCCCGGCGTAGTCAACGTGATTATCCTTGATCAGGATCATATCATATAAGCCAAACCGATGATTCACGGCTCCACCAATTTTAGTCGCCATTTTTTCGCAGATACGAAAATTGGGCGTGGTTTTGCGGGTATCCAACAGTTTTGCCCGCGTTCCTTCGAGCAAATCGACGAGCTGACGCGTGTGCGTAGCAATGCCGCTCATACGCTGCATGCAGTTCAGCACTAACCGTTCGGCAGTCAGAATGTTTCGGGCATTACCGCTCACCGTCAAAACAATATCGCCGGGTTCGATCGTTGTTCCATCCTGCATCAGAACATCAACCTGAAAGGACGGATCGACTTCTGCAAAAATGGCCTGCGCTACTTCCACTCCTGCCAGAATACCCGCTTCTTTAACCAGTAGCCGGGCGCGTTTCTGCGCATCAGCCGGAATTGTAGATAATGATGTATGGTCGCCATCGCCGACGTCTTCGGCCAGAGCCAGCCGGATAAATTCGTGCAAATTCATGGGCGCAAGGTAGCAAGATTATTTTTTCATCAGGATCGAAACCATGTCTTTTTCGCTCATTCCTGCGTGGTAGTTTGCCTTTATGTGCCTGGAGTCATTACTTATTTTGCGTTCAGGTAGCTTCTATTCCTGTAAATACGGCTAATCCTGTAAGAACCACTTGCATTGTTCCGTAAATGGTACGAAATTTGTCATCCGCTAAGGAAATTTATGAAGCAACCACGCGTCATACAACGTCTTTCGAGCCTTCTACTGGCTTCATTACTGCTATTCACGGCAGTTTGGGGACGTGGTGGTCTGGTCAATCATCAGACGCTAGCGACAACGAAAGCGATTGCTCAAGAAAGCAAAGCGGGCAAAACGACTGATTCTCACTCGTCGGATGTCCAACTGAGTGCGGCCCAATTCGAAGCGGTCGTTACCCCAGCCATTACGTTAGATGGAGGCAGCCAGACTGCGTTTCTGCTTCCAGCTCCGACGCTCGTGATTTTATTGCTGTTGAGCGTTCCCCTGCTCCGGCATTTTACACTCCCGCATTTCTATTTTTCTTACTTCAAATTCGTCTTTGGGCATCATATTGCCACAAATGCGCCCTAACGTACGGGTGGGCAGGTGCTTTACCCGACTGATTTTTCAGTTTTAGCCCGCGCGTCTCTACCGTGTTTACTGGATTTCATGCCAGATAACATATTCTTTTTCATCTATCAGTACCACTTATCCTAATCACGGACACTAATCCGTGGAAATCAATGCAAAACCGAACCGGAATACTCATTCTGACGGGCGTAATTGCAGCTATCTGCGTTTACTTCCTGTCATTTACGTTTGTCTCGCGGGGCATCAAAGACGATGCTGAGGCTTACGCAACTAACAAGCAAGGTCAGGTCGACCGTTCTAAAAAGCAGCACTACCTTGATTCGCTCTGGAAAGAACCCGTCTATCTGGGTAGCACACTTCAGGAAGTTACCGAACGGGAGCTTGGCCTTGGCCTCGACCTTCAGGGTGGTATGCACGTAGTGCTGGAAGTATCGCCTGCCGATATTCTACGTGGGCTGTCGGGAAACAATCGCGATCCGAAATTCAATGAAGCGCTGAAACTAGCGGCTGAAGATAAGAAGACAAGTAATACAAGCTTTGTCGACTTGTTTGCTGACAACTTCAAGAAGCTTGCTCCAGAAACCAAACTGGCGAGTGTTTTTGCGACGAGTGCAAACCGGAGCAAAATCAACTTCCAGTCGTCGGATACGGAAGTGCGGAAATTACTGAATGATGAAGTGAATGGCGCTTTCGGGCGAGCATTCCAGATCATTCAGGCGCGGGTCGATAAGTTTGGTGTAGCCAACCCAAACATTCAACGGTTACCCGGTTCGGGCCGGATTCAGATCGAACTGCCGGGCGTTGATAACCCCGAGCGGATTCGTCGTCTGTTGACGGGTGCTGCCAAACTCGAATTCACGGAAGTTTACCGCCTGAACGAACTGGCTCCTGCCATCGAAGGAATGGGCGCTTATCTGTTACGCGAAGAGGCCGCCCGTAAAGCAGCCATAAAAACAACTGCCACAACACCTGCTGCCGGAACGGCCACCAAAGGAAACAGCCTCGAATCGCAATTGGCTCAGGGGTCAAAGAAAGACTCGACGGCTAAAAGTGATACTGCGGCTGCAGCTGCTCAGGGAACCGCTCTTACTCAATTGTTCCTGCCAGTTGGCCAGGATCAGCTAGGTGTTTACCTGAAAGATACAGCTCGCGCCAATGCCGTTCTGAATGCTCCTGAAGTGCGCAGCTTGTTCCCAGCCGACGCTATCTTCGCCTGGGATCGTAAGACCTTCAAAGCAACGGATGGCAAAGAAATTCTGCCGCTCTACTTCCTGAAAAAACCAGGCGGTCGCGCTCCGCTTGAAGGCGATGTTATTACCGATGCCGCCAACGATTATGATGACCGTGGCCGTCCGGAAGTGACGATGAACATGAACGCTGAAGGTGGTCGCAAATGGAAAAATCTGACGGCTGCCAACGTTGGTCGGCCGGTAGCTATTCTGCTCGACAACCTGGTTTATACGGCGCCAAACGTGCAGAACGAGATCCCAAATGGTCGTTCGAGCATATCAGGCAACTTCACCGTTGAAGAGACCAAAGACATGGCCAACGTGCTGAAAGCTGGTAAACTCCCTGCGCCAACCACAATCGTAGAAGAAAATGTTGTCGGAGCGACGCTGGGTTCAGAAGCCGTAAGTGCTGGTGTGCTTTCGTCGATTGTCGGTATTCTGCTGGTATTGGGCTTCGTGGTGTTCTATTACAACCGGGCCGGATTTATTGCTGACATAGCGCTGATTATTAACCTGTTCTTCCTGATGGGCGTAATGGCATCACTGGGTGCGGTGTTAACCATGCCGGGTATTGCGGGTATCGTATTGTCGATTGGTATGGCTGTGGATGCGAACGTACTTATTTTCGAGCGTATCAAAGAAGAACTGGCGCTGGGCAAGGGGTTCAAACAGGCTGTTACGGATGGATTCCAGAATGCAATGTCGTCTATTATTGATTCGAACGTGACGACATTCCTGACGGGTATTGTCCTGTTCATTTTCGGTACGGGCTTAATCCTGGGTTTTGCGACAACGCTTCTCATCGGTATTCTGACCTCATTATTCGCAGCTATTTTCATCACCCGTATCATTCTGGAATATTATATCCGGAATGGACAAACGCTGACGTTTACCTCGTCGTGGGCAAAGAACCTGTTCAAAGATTCTAACTTCGATTTCGTTTCCCGGCGGAAACTGTACTACACGGTTTCATCCGTTATCATTGCTGCCGGTATCATCTCCGTTATTTTCAAAGGATTCGGACTGGGTGTCGATTTCAAAGGTGGCCGGTCGTATGTCGTTCGCTTTGAAAAATCGGTAAGTACCGACGACGTTCGTAACTCGCTCGAAGGTGTATTAGGTTCGTCGCCCGAAGTTAAAACCTATGGTGGCACGGGTATTGGTGCCAATCAGGTAAAAGTAACGACGCCCTATCTGGTTGATGATAATTCGCAGGGTGCCGACAAACGGGCCGAAGCCGCTATCTACAAAGGCTTAAGCAGCCTGACCGGCAATCCGGCTCGTATCGAAAGCTCGCAAAAAGTCGGACCAACTATTGCGTACGATATTCTGACATCGGCATTATGGTCTATCTTATTGGCCGTCGCAGTCGTATTTATTTATATTCTGATCCGATTTAAGCGACTGGCGTTTGGTTATGGTGCTGTTGTTGCCATGTTCCACGATGTACTGATCATTCTGGCTATCTTCTCGATCTTCAACGGCCTGCTGCCTTTCTCGCTCGATGTTGACCAGGCATTTGTGGGTGCCTTGCTGACGATTATGGGTTATTCCATGAACGATACTGTTGTTGTATTTGACCGGGTTCGTGAATACCTCAGTGAAAACCGGGGCAAAAAAGAAAGCATCCCGACCATTATCAACAACGCCCTGAACAGCACATTGAGTCGCACGGCCGTAACTGGTTTCTCAACGATTCTGGTATTACTTGTACTCTTCATCTTTGGTGGAGAAACCATTCGGGGTTTCTCGTTCGCTATGCTGATTGGTGTCATTGTCGGTACCTATTCGTCGTTGTTTGTGGCCACCCCGATTGTGGTTGATGCGCTGAGCCGAGATCAGGAGAAAGATAACGGAACACCAACTGCCACCATTGAAAAGAAAACCGGATTCGATGCCATTCCGTCTGACTTTACGAGCGCAGCACCTGCCACGCCCGAAGAGTTTACGGCAAAAAAAGAAAAGAAAGTAAAAACACCTCTGATTCGTCCATCGCAATCATAAGGTAACGAGTGAAACGTAAAAGAGTGAAAGAGCGGAACAATCCAATAGATTTTTTCACTCTTTCACTCTTTTACGCTTTCACTCTTTATTTTTTGTATCTTTCCAGACGTTTTAACCTAAGAATATTTCTCTAAAAGACACAATCACCAAACTCTCTTTTCCTGCATGGAAACCAAACTAAAACCAGTTGATACCAGTGTTTGGCGTAAGAAGCCCCTTGCGGCTTACGAAGCTGATATGAAAAAAAGTGAACTCAAACGTGTGTTAACCCGCTGGGGGCTAACATCGCTTGGGATCGGAGCCGTTATTGGAGGTGGAATTTTTGTGCTCACTGGTATTGCCGCTCACGACTGGGCTGGCCCCGCGCTGGCGCTCTCGTTCGTACTGGCCGGTGTCGCCTGTACATTCGCAGCTCTTTGCTATGCTGAGTTTGCATCCATTCTACCCGTTGAAGGCTCTGCTTATGCTTATTCATATGGCACGGTGGGCGAGATTTTTGCCTGGCTTATTGGCTGGAATCTTATTCTGGAATATATGATGGGAGCCACGACAGTTGCCGTAAGCTGGTCTGGTTATTTTGAAAAGTTACTCCATCTGTTTGGAATAACCCCTCCTATCTATTTAATGAATGACCCTATTACGGCACAGGAAAAAGCCGAAAAACTACGGGCTGCGGGTGAAATTATCCCGGATTTTTCATTTGCTGTAAACTTGCCCGCGTTTTTGATCGTACTTGTCGTTACCTATATTTTGGTACGGGGTATCAAAGAAGCCGCCAGCACAAACAACATTATCGTAATTGTAAAGGTGGCGGTCGTTATTTTCGTCATTATTGTAGGGGCATTTTATATCGATACAACCAACTGGACTCCATTTATTCCACAACCAGTTATCGATAATTCAGGGCAGCAGCACTATGGCTTTAATGGTATTGTCACAGCTGCCAGTATTGTCTTTTTCGCTTATATCGGGTTCGATGCCGTGTCGACCCAGGCGGGAGAAGCTATCAATCCAAAAAAAGACGTACCCTTCGCTATTATTGCCTCGCTTATCATTTGCACAATCCTGTACATTCTCGTTTCGCTCGTACTGACAGGCATGGTGCCTTTCAAAGATCTTGACCTGAAAGCTCCAGTAGCTCAGGCATTTGCGGATAAGGGATTAACATGGGCCGTTTATATCATCACAATTGCAGCCCTGGGCGGACTTACTTCTGTAATGTTGGTGATGATGCTTGGGCAGACTCGTATTTTCCTGGGTATGGCTAAAGATGGGCTATTACCAAAAAACATGTTTGCCTCTATTCACCCAACCTTCAAAACGCCCTGGAAAAGCACAATCCTGGTCGGTCTGATCGTTGCAACGGTTGCTTCGCTGACACCTATCGATAAAGTTTCCGAACTCTGTAGCTCTGGTACTCTGCTGGCTTTTGCTATGATTTGCGGAGCGGTCTGGCTACTTCGGGTGCGTGAACCAAATCTGGAGCGCCCCTATCGGACACCCGCTTTGCCTGTCATTGCCACGTTAGGTATCTGTGCTAATCTGTATTTGATGTATAATCTTCGGACAGATACCAAAATATCTTTCGTCATATGGTGTACATTGGGTCTGATCGTTTATTTCACCTACAGCCGTCGGAATAGTCATCTGAATCATCAGGACTAATTTCTTCGCTGTAATACTCCTCAAAAAGTCCCTTGGTAACGCTGCCAAGGGACTTTTTCATTAGTCTATAGACTATACATCTCAACAGGACGCGTACCTTTGCCCTGAAATGAGTGGACAGGAGTTTATTGGATACGCATCGGCACTGCTGGTTGGACTGGTTATTGGACTGGCCGGCGGTGGAGGTTCTATTCTGACAGTACCAATCTTTGTATACGTATTCGGCATTCCAACGGTGCTGGCAACCACTTACTCGCTATTCGTGGTTGGAGCAACATCGCTGGTTGGATCGCTAAATCACATTTGGCAAAAAAAGGTTGATTTGCGCGTAACGGCCACATTTGCCCTTCCTTCGTTTGTTTCAATCTATTTAAGTCGTCGCTTTTTAGTCCCTGCCCTACCCGATCCGCTGTTTCAGTTCAACACCTTTGTATTGCCTAAAAGTGACGCCATTTTATACTTTTTTGCAACGGTAATGATTCTGGCGGCCCGTGCCATGATTCAAAGCGCCCGGCCCGAACAGGGTGAAGCAGCCGACGGAAATCCACGCTATGGGGCGCTGGCCCTCGATGGATTAGCCGTTGGTTTACTAACCGGAACGATCGGCGCCGGGGGTGGTTTTCTAATTGTACCGATGCTGGTACTGATGGCAGGCCTACCCATTCATCGGGCAGTGGCCACCTCAGTGCTGATTATTGCCGTTAATTCCTTTGTCGGGTTTATGGGCGATATTCATCATACCGACCTGGACTGGAATTTTCTACTACCATTTACGGGTTTATCCATTGTTGGGATTTTCGTCGGAATGTACTTAGCCCGTTTTGTTGCGCCCGACCGACTCAAAAAAGGCTTTGGTTGGTTCGTACTGTTGGTAGCCTGCTATATGATTCTGAAAGAATTATCTACACTCTGAATAGCCTATAAGCCTGGATAAAATTGTGGCCATGATTATTGAACAACTCTATACGGGCTGCCTGGCCCAGGGAGCCTATTATATCGAGAGCAATGGCGAAGCAGCCATCATTGACCCGCTTCGTGAAACCTCTCCTTACATTCGAAAAGCGGAAAAAGCGGGCGCGAAAATAAAGTACGTTTTCGAAACCCACTTTCATGCTGATTTTGTGTCGGGTCATCTTGATCTGGCAAAAAAAACGGGGGCTGCCATTGTGTATGGCCCTAATGCCAATACGAGTTATAACGCTTATCATGCCAAGGATGGTGAAACATTTACGCTTGGTAATGTGCGTATCAAGGTACTCCATACTCCTGGCCATACGCCCGAATCGACTACCTATTTGCTTATCGATGAAGCCGGGAAAGATCATGCCATCTTCACGGGTGATACGCTGTTCATTGGCGATGTAGGTCGGCCAGACCTCGCGATTAAAGGTGAATTAAGCGAACGAGACCTTGCGGGCATGCTTTACGACAGCCTGCAAACCAAGATCATACCACTTGCCGATGATGTTATCGTTTATCCGGCTCATGGAGCCGGATCGGCCTGCGGTAAGAATATGAGTAAGGAAACGACGGACTCCCTTGGCAACCAAAAACGATTCAATTACGCGCTTCGGGCTAAGTCCAGAAATGAATTTATTGAGCAGGTTCTCGATGGCCTGACAACGGCTCCGGCTTATTTTGCGGAGAATGCCAGGCTCAACAAAGAAGGTTACGAAAGCCTCGATCGAGTACTCAAGCGTGGTAGTCATGCACTTTCTGCCGATGCCTTTGAGACAGCAGTCAATGAAACAGGGGCTTTGGTTCTTGATGTTCGCGACGCCGTTGACTTTGCGAAAGGATTTATTCCGAACGCTATCAATATTGGCTTAAATGGGCAATTCGCCCCCTGGGTTGGCGCTTTAATTCCCGACCTGGTGCAGCCTATCGCGCTTGTAACACCCGCAGGCCTCGAACAGGAAACAATTCTCCGATTAGCTCGTGTAGGGTATGACCATTGTATTGGCTACCTCAACGGCGGATTCGATACCTGGGAACAGTCAGGGAAAGAAGTTGATACGATCAACTCAATCTCAGCGGAAGCGTTTGCGGCTGAATGGCAGGCCAATCAAACACATGTTGTGGATGTACGCAAGTCAAGTGAGTTTACCAGTGAACATGTCGATGGTGCCGAAAACCTCCCACTTGATAACCTGAATGACTACCTGGCTGAACTTAGTCGTGACCAACCAGTCTACATTCATTGCGCCGGTGGTTATCGATCAATGGTAGCCAATTCAATCCTGAAAGCCCGCGGCTTTGATAATGTCGTTAATGTAGAAGGTGGGCTGGCAGCGATTAAAAAGACAACTGTTCCGGTTGTCAGTGAGCAACCCGTTGGAAAGTAATATAAACAGGGATTTTGCGAAAGCCGTGCCACGGTTTGCTTTCACTTCATTAGTAACCGTGGCACGGGCTTTCGCAAAATCCCTGATAAAGACACAATTCATCGTGGCCTTCTTTTCTGAAGCCGTGTCAATATTGGGCACGGCTTTAGGCACAAGAAATCATTTAGTTGGATTGTCATCGATTCCCAATCGTGGTAGGGCCGGATTTAACACGCGGGCTACTACTTTAATGCGAAACACACGTGTTCCTGCCACATCAAAGTCGCAGCTGTAAAACTCCCGCTGCTTAATTCCCCTATAGACTGCGGTATAATTGATCCGGGGTGGCCAATTCGTAAGCGCCAACTCAGCGGTAATGGCATCAACCGCTTTACGTAAATTCGAAAAGAAGATAACCTTCGACTCTCGCTGTCGAAGCGCATTCAATGAACCAACATGCTGAATGGTAACTTCGTAGATAATTCGTCCTGTCGGGCGAATTCTAGGCACTTTTTCTACTTTTTCCTGCATCTCCTTCATTGATACGAATATTACGAAAAATTATTTAACTATTTTTCGTAGCCTAAACTAATTGCCAGGTAAGGTCGTTATAACAACAACTACGCCAATACAGACGCTCCCCCAAAATACGGTCGGGCTTTTTTTATAGGCATAAAAAAGCATCGGCCCGAACGACCGATGCTTTTTTATGCCTCCCTGCCATCAGGGAGTTGCTCTATTTTTTATACATCACTGTCTCCACCGCTTGCAACGTCCGTTTAACGTTCGGCAGAATCGCTTCGATCAGTGTTGGTGCGTATGGCAACGGTAAGTCCATGCTGTTGACCCGAACGACGGGTGCATCCAGATAATCGAATGCATTCCGCTGAATATTGTACGTCAACTCCGACGAAATAGCGGCCAGCGGCCATGCTTCTTCAACGATGACGCAGCGGTTTGTTTTCTTCACCGAGTTAATAATCGTTGCATAATCGATCGGACGAACGGAGCGCAGGTCAATTACTTCGGCAGAAATACCATTTTTTGCCAACTCTTCAGCCGCAGCCAACGCAACCTTCATAATTTTACCGAAGGATACAATCGTTACATCATTGCCCTCACGAACAATGTTAGCTAGCCCAATTGGAATCAGGTACTCTTCTTCCGGCACTTGCCCCTTATCGCCATACATAAGCTCCGATTCCATGAAAATGACCGGGTCATTATCACGAATGCAGGACTTGAGTAATCCTTTGGCATCATAAGGATTTGACGGAACAACAACTTTCAGGCCCGATGTATTGGCAAACCAGTTCTCGAAGTTTTGCGAGTGCTGGCTCGACAGCATCCCGGCATTGCCCGTGGGGCCCCGAAACACAATCGGGCAGGAATATTGCCCGCCCGACATTGACATTACTTTAGCTGCTGAATTAATGACCTGATCAATCGCCACCAGCGAGAAGTTAAAGGTCATAAATTCAATAATCGGCCGAAGGCCGTTGATCGCGGAACCAACGCCAATACCGGCGAAACCTAATTCGGCGATAGGCGTATCAATCACCCGTTCCGGGCCAAATTCATCCAGCATTCCCTGACTGACTTTGTAGGCTCCGTTGTATTCGGCGACTTCTTCGCCCATCAGATAGACTTTCGGGTCCCGGCGCATTTCTTCCGACATGGCCTCCCGCAGGGCTTCGCGGAACTGTATTTCTCTCATCCTGAATCGGTTGATTTCGTTTTATGTCACTTCGATCAATCGTACGACTAATCGATGACATTGGCTAAAAAACTGATCAAAATTAGGCAAAATGCCCTGATTCGTCAAATGATCGTTTACGGCTTCTTTCAATATTAATCAGATGCCCTCTTACACCCATGTTAAATAGGCATAAGAGGGCAACCTGCTTCCCGTTTCCGGCATCATCGTATTGAATCGATGACTCCATATGCACGCTTTTACTGCTGGCCTTTTTCATTGTAGTGTTAGTCGAGAGAAATCGGGCGTTGGTCGAAATGTTAAATTTCCATAACGGCATGTAACCTTCTTTTGTGACGACTTAGCTTTGCCCTACTACTCCCACAACAAACCAGTGATCTTTCCTTTCCCTTCGTTATGAAAAACCTTTTCCTGGTCTTATTCTTAACTTTTCCATTAATAGCCTTCGGTCAATCAAATTCAGGACGCATTACCGGTTTCCTTACCGACTCTGTTACAACGAAACCAATCCCCTTTGCAACGGTCGCTTTACAAACGGCCGACAGTAAACTCATCACTGGTGTAACAACTGACGAGAACGGAGCTTTTACTATTGATAAAGTGGCTATAGGCGCCTATAAGCTCGTTTTCTCATTTGTTGGCTATCGAACGAGTGTGCTCAATAATGTAGCGATCACAAACGAAAAGCCAGTTACAGATGTAGGAAAAGTCGTTGTATCACCCGACAGCCACAATCTGAAGGAAGTAAATGTAGTTGGGCAAAAAGCGCTGGTTGAGGATAAAGGCGATCGTCTTGTTTATAATGCGGAAAAAGATGTGTCGAATACCGGCGGAACAGCCGTAGATGTACTACGCAAAGTGCCGATGCTAACGGTCGATTTAGATGGTAATCTGAAGATGCGTGGTAGTGGCAACATTAAAGTACTGGTCAACGGGAAGCCGTCGTCAATAATGGCGCGAAATCTGGCCGATGCCCTCAAACAGATGCCAGCCAATATCATTAAATCGGTGGAAGTAATCACCAGCCCCGGCGCGAAATATGATGCTGAAGGCTCAGCCGGTGTTATAAATATCATTACAAAAAAAGGAGTGCAGGGCACAAATGGAACGGTGAATGCAACGGGTGGTAACATGAACCGTTCATTGGGCGGCAATCTGAACGTAAAAGGCAAAAAGCTTGGGCTGGCCATTTCTCTGAATGGTTATCAGTACCGAAACATTGGCGAAAATAGCAGTACGCGTACGGCCTTAACAGATGGGAAGCCTACGAGTATTTTGCGTCAGCGTACAAGCCGCGATAACACCGGTACGGGAGGTTTTGGCGAGATGAGTCTTGATTATGACCCGGATTCAACGAACCGGATCAATTTTTCGGGTAATGCCTGGGGCGGTAATTTCCCGATGAATAGCACGCTCGACAGTCGCCTGGTTGATATGCAGGGTAACGTATCGCAGAACTATCACCGTGACATCAGGTTCCGAAATCCATACGGGAATACGGAGTTTAACCTCGGCTGGACCAAATCATTCAAAAAACCAGGACAGGAGCTGGCTGTTCTGACTCAATATGCGCGAATGCCCGATAACTACTATTACACCATTACGCAAACGGATATGACGTCGGAAGTGCCGACGTATCTGGAACGCAGCACTAACCTGAGTCGAAATAACGAATATACCTTCCAGACGGATTATTCCCACCCGTTCACAGCTCGAACAAAGCGGGACACACTGACATTTAAGGCAGAGGCTGGTGCAAAAGCGATCCTGCGTGATATTGGCAGTGAGTTTGTTATTGAGCAGGCATTGACCGGTCTGGAAGGCGATTATGCCGTTGACCCTGGTCGATCTAATGAGTTTACCTACAACCAGCGGGTGGTGGCTGGTTACGCATCTCTGAAAATAGACACCAAACGCAAATGGAACCTAACCGCCGGAACACGGCTGGAACACACCCGTATCGAAGGTGATTTTGTGACAAACCAAAGTCGATTCACCAATCAATACCAGAATCTGATTCCCAGCTTTACGCTTGCCAAAACGCTTTGGAAGAAGCACACGTTTAAAGTCAGCTATACCCAACGGATTTCACGACCGCTCATCTGGTATCTGAATCCATATAAGAATTACAGTGATCCGAAGAACGTTCAGACAGGTAATCCATTTCTAAATCCAGAGCTAACTCACGCGACAGAGCTGTCGTACAGTACCTTTGGCAAAGAAGGTTCATCGTTCAACGCGGCCGTTTTCTGGCGGCAGACTAACAATTCCATTGAATGGCTCGCCGTGGTCGACGGACAGGGCGCGGCACTCTCGTCACCGCAAAACATTGGCCGCAATGCCAGCTATGGGGCCAATCTCAATCTAACGCTTCAGCCCAACAAAAATCTCAATTTTAGCATTGGCTCCGATTTAACCTACGTCGATCTCACAAGCGTTGCTCTCAATCAGCGCACGAGTGGTTGGGTATGGAGTACAAGCCCAAATATCTCCTATAAATTACCCAAAGATTTAACACTACAGGCCAATGGTTACGTTGGATCAGGCTGGATATCGCTCCAGAGCAGAAATTCCGGCTGGTATTATTATGGTCTATCGGCCAAAAAGGAATTTATGGACAAGAAAGTCAGCCTGACCATGAACCTCAACAACCCATTTAACCGAACAGTTAAAATAACGGGGGATCAGTTTGCGCCTTCATTCACTGCCCAGAATACATCGTTATTCGTAAACCGTTCTATCCGACTGACACTCAGCTACAAATTCGGGCAAATGAGTTCGGGAGGAAAACAAAGCCGTAAAATTAGTAATGATGACAAGAAGTGATACCGACGGTTACTGATCAACTAGAGAAACCAGGAAAACGCATTAGCTCCGGTTCTTCAACGATGCCTGCTTTAAATCTTCGATTACAATTTCCTCAAAGCCGGGCAGCGTTTTATAAGCGTAGATCGCCCGCCAGTTCGTGTCGTTGTAATCGTAAGAAACTTCTAAATAAGGTTTCGTTCCGGTAGGCTCCGTATCACTTTGGCGGACGTTGATCCGAACCGGGATGTCGTGATAATACTTGAAGTAATTCGGATGAGTCAGGTAACCGAGCGGGGTGGTATCCCACGGAACGAATCCATCTACGCCGAAGAGTTCTTCATTAAATTGCTGCCAGGGACGTAGTTGATCATAAACCCATTGGTCATCTGCGGAACCATTAGCCAGAAAATCGATGTCTGTTTTGCCCAGAAACGTATAAATGCTACACTCATAACCCGACAATACCATTCTAACGCCCGCATTGAACAAAATCCGGAAGGACTCCGGGTCCATTTCGAAATTATAGTCCCCGACTGAAAGCTTCTCTAAGCCCGGCTTGAAGGGTAGCCCCGGCGTCCGGCCTGCACACACGACGACTTCTTCAATCTGAGGGATCAGTTCCGGATGATTTTTGATCAACGTTGCCACATTCGTGACCGGCCCAATGGCCAGAATGGGCATTTTTTCCTTTCGTAGTGCATTAGCCAGCGCACGCGTAGCATCATTTTCCACCCCAACATCGTTGGCTGTATCAGAGCCCCGGTATACCGGAATCGTCCGACCCGTTTTGTTATACCAACCCAGAATTTTCTGTGTTACCTCATAGGCATAATTGGCGTAGGTAATCGTACTAATTCCAACGATCTCCACTTTATCGGGATGTTCAAGCGCCATAATGAGCGCGATGGCATCATCGACCTCGCGGGGCGTTTTATCTTTCATACCGATCATAATATCAGTATCAAGCCAGATCCGGCGGGGCTTAGTAAGGGGTTGAGCAAAATCAGCAGATAACATTAGAAACTAAAGAAAAAGACGACTATTTTGATTTCATGCATTTATTTGAAACAAATGCATGAAGGTTACTAAGAACAAGAACAGATAAGTAGCCTTGCCGTTTCTGTATTCAGTTTATTGAAGCATATGCCGGGCTTCAGTGAGCAGTGACTGTTTTTGCTCCAGCGATAAACTCAGTGGCAATTGTGCCAGCCCAATCAGTCGTCGCATAATTTCAACGCCGGTGAATTGCTGACGCAGCGTATCGTCAAACCCAGCTGGTTTTTCGTAATCCGACAGAATGGCATTCAAGGTGGATAATGGCTGCTGGGCCATCATCAGGTGGGCGATCATTACGCCTAAATCAAACTCGGGGGGGCCGTAGAAGCAGAATTCAGGATCAATTATTTTTATACTGGATTCCTGATTGACTGTTGTTTGTAGCCAGCTTCCTGGATAATAGTCGCCATGCAACAGCGTTTTGGGTGCAGCCACTCCTCCTCTGTAGAGCTGACTTTCTGATAAATAAATCTCACCAAGCTGCTCAACGATCATTTTCAACTTAGCATCCTGCTTATATGGCATAGCTAATTTCTGTAAACCTGGCTGAATCGTATTCAGATCGAATCCGTTATCTTCCAGAAATGGATAGTTGAAAATGTGCTCGTGATTGAGCGCCCGCATGTCATGATTAGCAAAGATCGGGTCGGGGGCTTCAACCGAAAACTGGTGGTGCAGTTCGGATAAATACTCTGTGAGGGCCAGCGTATCGGACTCATTCAGGAGCTGGCCGGGCTGGTACAAAAATGTGTAGTCGCTGGAATCGCCTAAATCCTGAAGGACAAGAATATTATTTTCGTCGTCGGCACCCAGAAGCTGTGGCATATAACTTGCCAGCATTGGGATTGGCTGCGTTTTCTGATAGAACCGTCCTTCAATAACCGCCCGGTTAGCCGGAGCCGGAATCGTTGGATACTTCTCCACATAATCCCGTGACTGCTTGACAATCAGCGTCCGATTGGGTGTTGTAACACGCAGCGTATAGTTCATATTCCCTTCGCCTGGTTTTTCGACTGATGAGATTATTTCTTCAGTATCGAGCCAGCCACGTCGACGGAGGTAATCTTGTAGAATATCAATTTTTTGAGCGTCAAGGTGCAGCATATCTGATCGGTTAAGGAATAAACTATACGTTATCTACAGGCAAATAGATTGACAACTTATTCCCGATCAATCTGTTCAGGCTATCGGACAACAGCCAATTTCCCGGCCAGACTTTCGGTTCCATCGGCCGTAACGACGACGACCAGATAGATACCCGTTTGCGCCGACCGGCCCCGATAATCGCGCAGATTCCAGGTAGCGGTTCCTCCCTGCGAACGGGTCTCATAGACCAATTGCCCGCCCGCATCCAAAATTTTAACGGTCGAGTTTTCAGTCAGCCCATTCATACCAACCGTTCCTGTAAAATCAGGCCGGACAGGGTTGGGAAAAATAGTGAGGCTATTCAATACGCTGGCAGGTTCGGTGGCCGGGCCCCGATAAGAGATTATACCCGTAGACTGGCTAGGCATTCCGGTTTCAATAAATACAGTTCCGCTTATCGGCTCAATAGCCAGTGCCTGAACGTAATTAGCCGGTAATGGGCTTGTATCAGCCGTAAAAGTGTCGAGCAATTGAGACCCGTCAGGCGCAACGTGGTAAAGTCCATCACGTGTTCCGATCCATTTACGATTACCCCCATCGACTGCAATGGCCGTAATGGGCACATTCGCCAGCAACCGGCGTCGGTTAAGCAGGGGTGGCTGCGCATCGATACTGACATCAAAGGCGCCGTATGGGTTATCGAAGACCGTAGGGCCAAGATCGGTTCCTACCCATATGGCACCATTACGATCCTTTACCAATGTTTGTATTGAGTTTGTCAATAATCCACCCTGACCGGTCAACGTTGTCAAATATCGGCTCCGATTCGCCTGTGGATCAAAAACCAGAATGCCCCCAGAGCTTAACCGAAGCCATAAAAAGCCATTATCGTCCGGAACAACCTGCGCAATGCCAGGGTGATTAACTGTCGAAAACGACTGAAATTGCCCATCCGGCCGCCGAACATGTAAGGTAGCCTGCTGGGCATTAGGTCCAGCCGTTGCTATCCATAGATTACCATCGACGTCAGTTGCCAGACTGCTGATATAGGCACCAATAGTGGCTGGCAACGTAACAGCGTTAAGCGTCTGATCATCAGAACGGCTCCACAATCCACCACCGTAGCTACCCATAAATAACTTCTGCTCAGTTGACAGATAAACCGCCGAATTAAATCCCTGAGCGGGGCCACTGGTCGAATTCGTCAGCCACCGCTCATTAGGTATAGACAATAGTTCAGCCGGGGGCTGACTGGGATTTAATTGGGTGGCATCCTGCGGCCCATTAGGTAAAGCAACAAGCGTTTGTGAATAGGCATACAGCGCGGCAAACAGATCCTGAGTTGGCCCTTCGGGAGAAACCCGTTGCAATACGCCTGCACTTCCAGATAGTAACCCACTCTGTGTATCGGCAATCCAGATAGTACTCCCATCCAGCATAATTTCGCGTGGATTAGCCAGTAAAGCGCTGGTAACTGAACCAGAACCAGGTAATGTTACGGCCTTATCCGTTGCCAGAATAAGGCCAGCTGCAGCCGGAAACTGTCGAATAAGTGGATTCGAAAGCGATTGCGTGAGTACCCACCGACCGGTTTGCCGTTCGTAAATGCCCTGTCCGTTAACCGTTACGGATAACCGCCCCTGATTGGTAACGATGGATTCGAGTTGAGACCCAGGTTCTGGAACAATTTTCCAGTTGGCCGGATCAGCAATATTGACATTTGCCGCAAAACGCACAGCCCGGATTCGTCGCCCGGATTCGGCAGAGAGTAAAGGGGCCGTTAGGGCATAGAGACTATCAGCGGTCGTAGTGGTCTGATAAATAGGTAGCGCTGAGCCATCGGACCGTTGGCTAAAGTATGTATCCCGGATTTCGTTCTTAACCACATCCAGCAAGACAAGACCAAAATCAGTGCTGAGGTAAGCATTTGTACCAACACGGTTAATGTGGTTGATCGTACGGGAGATGGGTAGATTCGTAGCCGTAAGAATCGTGTTTACGTTTACGACACCAACCGGCTCACCAGCGTCTGATAATGACAGAAAATCCAGATTACCATTCTGATAAGCGATCAACAGCCGTTTCTGATCCGCCAGATAGAATAAACGACTGATACCAACATCGCTGAGTCCATCTTTCTTCGACAGCGTGACCGTTTGATTCGTGGCTTTATCGACGTAGAAAAACCCATTCTTAGTGGCCGCATAAACCGTATTGGCCGTTATGGCAACGGTCTGACCCGACCGATAACTGGCGTGCGACTGCCAGCTGCCGATCTGAGAAAATGATGAATGATGAATAATAAATGATACGACTATGCTAAGCAACCACAGCCGCCCAGTTTTTGTCCTATACATGAATTGTTCATCACTCATCATTATGAGCATCTTCGTAAGCCCATTCTTTCTGGCCAGCGTCCTCGCCCAGGTTGTAACAACGACGGCAACGGGCTTCGTAACTATCCGTTTCACCTAGTAATACACGCTCCTGCGAAGGCACAAGCCGATACGAATATTGGGCAATATCGCCACAAACAACACAAATGGCGTGAACTTTGGTTACGTATTCGGCGGTAGACATCAACTGAGGCATACAACCAAAAGGCTGACCCGAAAAATCCATATCCAGGCCTGCCACGACCACCCGTTGGCCCTGGTCGGCCAGGGCGCGGCACACGTCTATGATTTCTTTGTCGAAAAACTGAGCTTCATCGATACCAACTACATCGCAATCGCCCGCCAGCGCTAAAATCTGGCCCGCTGTTTGCACAGGTGTTGAGTGAATTGTCAGAGCCGAATGCGAAACAATATTTACCTCGTCATAGCGCGTGTCGAGAGCCGGTTTAAATATCCGGACATTTAGTTTAGCAATGCGGGCACGAGTCAGCCGCCGGATCAGTTCTTCGGTTTTTCCGGAAAACATTGAGCCACAAATCACCTCGATCCAGCCGGTTCGGAGATGGGGTGGTTCACGTCGTCGAGTGGGTTCAATAAACATTTGGTGTCGGTCGTTGTAGAAGCCGATAGATAATTATTGATCGAACAAGTCGAGTTTTCGATCGTTGGCTTAATTTAGGACATAAACCACTTTTTTTAAATTATTTACGGGCCAAAAGCGGTTTGTGTCCGAAAACTTTATCTTTACAAAACAAAGGCTTTTCCCGATGTCGAACAAGTTTAACGCCAACGCGCTCACTGAATATAGCAAGTCCTACGCCCGTCGGACAGCCTCCGACTTTTACCAGCATCACTCAACCATCACCGGTCAGCAAATTCTGTCGCTGACGCCCATCAGCCAGATTAACCTGTTCGTCATCAGCAGCTTGTCGGATAAATGGCAGGCCGACGCCGAGAAGTTTCGCAGTCCGTATTTTGATTTCTCAAGCGCTGACGTACAGGAAGCCCTGCAGAATTTCATGAATGTTGTGTCACAATATATTTCTGTTCGGCGCGAACACCTGGAACCGCTGCTTGCCGATGCCACTCGCCGGACGATTACCATGATTTTCGACCCGAGGGCTTATTTTGACGATATCCTGCGCAGTCAGCCTGAATTTACCCTTACGGCTCCGGCCTTAAAGCAAATTACACGCTACACAAAAATTAATCAGTTCATTCCGGCTCATATTACCCAACGGATGAATGGGAAACCTTTTGTGTACGTCAATCAGGCCCTGGGGTATCTGGATGAAGCCCTAACGCAACGGGGTCATGAGCTGGAACATTACGACAAGTTTGTTACTTTGTTTTCGGAAAAAGTGCCGATGAATGTATCGGCTCTATTGCGCAGCCACGTACCCGACACTATTCCTGTAGCACCGGGCCGGTCATTTTTCGATACCGCGATAGAATCATCGGTTCCACCTGCCCCGTTAGTACCGATAGATAATACGGCACCAATCGGCACTGCAGACGCAAATTTATCAGCTTCTACAGTTCCGCCAGCGTCACCACCCGAGCCGGACCCGGTACCCAAACCGGAATTAGTGGATGATTCTGATACAGGCGGGCCAATGTTTCTCGACGGTAGCTCTGCTGGCCCAGAACCTGTTGATCCAATTAGCCAGCCATCGCAAGTACAGACCGACACTATTTCGCAGCCTTCTATGGTTCAGACCAACTCGCCGATTCGATCCGACGAAACAGTGCCTACTCTGAACGAAACATTACGCGGAGCCTCTCCGGCCGAGCCAGCTACGGTTGCCGAAACATTCCATCGGGCACCCATCGAGAGTATTTCGCGCAGCATTTCGCTCAATCAAAAATTTCGTTTCATTAACCAGCTCTTTAACGGTAACTCTAGTGCTTATAATCAAGCTATCGAGGAAATCGATACGCTGAACAATTACGGGCAGGCGCTCGATCTCATTTCGTATCGGTATGCGTCACAGTATCTTTGGGATATGAGCAGCGATGAGGTTAGTGAACTGGTTGAAATTCTAAAACGCCGATTCTCCTAATGGCTGAACAGTAGGTGCGCCATTGTATTTATACGAATCCATTTGGTTACTTACCTTAAGGAGTCACGTCCAATAAAGTAACCTGATTAGGTTCTATAAGTGCATAAGTTATCCAACTGTTCAGACAATTGTGCGTTCTATCTACCTGTTCATTATAGGCAGTTGGCTTATCACTGTCTCCGCTGTTGCCCAACAGAATCAGCCAAATCGGGATGCCGACAGCTCCGATGTAGTGACCCGCTCTTTGCAGGACTTGTTTTCTGTGCAAGCCGAAGGAATTGATTATCAATCAATTTATGAAGCACTTACCCAACTCTATGCCAATCCACTCGACCTGAATACGGCTACCCGCGACGAGTTGGAAACTACTTATCTGCTTACCGAACGTCAGCTAAGTAGTCTGGAAGCTTATCGCATGGCTTTCGGTGATTTGTTGTCTATCTATGAACTTCAGGCCGTCCCCGACTTCGATCTGCTAACGATCCGACGGTTAATTCCGTTTGTAACGGTGACTGGTAATCCCCGGCTATTGGGCACTTTACCTACGCCAACTGACAATTACCTAGTCGTACGCTATGAGCAAACTCTGGAGCAACAGAAAGGCTTTTCAGAGTCCGTGCCTGACAAAAACGGTAAACTCTCCGCCCGTTATCTCGGTAATTCTCAACAATGGTATGCCCGCTATCGGTATAGTCGACCGCGAGCTTTTAGCATTGGCCTGACGATAGAGAAAGACCCTGGTGAAACAATGGGCTGGCAACCGTCGGCCCGGCGGTATGGGTTCGATTATGTTTCGTTTCATGCACAGCTACAAAACCGCGGTCGATGGCGGAACATCCTGCTTGGGGATTATCAGTTGCAGATTGGGCAGGGGTTAGTGCTATCGGCAGGATTTGTCCTGGGCAAAAACGCGGAGACCGTACAAACCGTCCGACGTCCAACTTTAGGAGCACGGCCGTACACTTCATTAACCGAGTATGGCTACTTTCGAGGTGGAACGGCTACCTATGCAATATGCCCCAAACTTGACCTTACGCTGTTAGTTTCCAGTTTCCCGCGTGACGCCAACACGGCAATAGATCCCACAGGTCAAGAATCTATAGCTACATCCTTACAAACATCAGGCTTACATCGTACCCAATCGGAACTAGACGATCAGGGAAGCTTACTTGAAACAACGATTGGAACACATTTGCTTTATCACAACAAAAAAAGTTTACAGTTGGGATTAACAGCGCTAAGAACATCGTTCGATAAATTTTATCAGCGACGTAATTTGCCTTACAATCGGTACGAATTTTCTGGTAATCAAAACCTTGTTGTTGGTTTTCATGGTGGTTATGTCTGGCATAACTGGAATTTTTTCGGCGAAATAGCCCGTAGCAGTGGTTCAGAAAATAATTCGGGTGGTATTGGGGCAGTGGCTGGCACATTGGCCAGTTTGACAAAAAAGCTGGACGTAGCTGTTGTGCTCCGGCACTACGACCGAAATTTTCATAGCTTTTATGGCAATGCTTTCAGTGAAAGTAGCCGTAATAGTAATGAATCAGGTGCGTATCTGGGTTTGAAATACACCCTTTACAGAAAGCTAACGCTAGGAGGTTTTGTAGATTATTTTCGTTTCCCATGGCTTAAATTTCTGGTCGATAAACCATCCCACGGTTTTGACTATTTAGTACAGGCCCGATACACGCCAAATCGAAAAACGGCTTTCTATCTCGTTGTTCATGAAGAGCACAAAGAGAATAACCTGCCTGATAGCGATCCTAAAGTCACGGTCGGCACAATACGCAGGAACCTAGCTTTGAATGCGGAGTATATACCTACGCGTGGATTATCCTTACGATCGCGCATACAATGGGGGAGTTTTGTTTATGCAGGACGATCGCCTTCAACTGGTTTTGTTCTGGTGCAGGATGCTACGTGGGTTATTCGTCGGCTAAGTTTAAGCAGCCGGGTGGCTCTATTCGGAACGGACACTAACGACAGCCGTCAATACGTCTATGAGCGTGATGTTCTGTATGCATTCTCTTTCCCGGCCTATTTCAACCACGGTGTGCGGCATTACCTGATGGCACACTATAACCTCACCAGACATGTCGCGATTTGGGTTCGTTGGGCTCGTACCGACTTTACCGATCAAACTACAGTTGGCTCAGACCTCGACCAGATCAATGCTTCCCACAAATCGGAACTGAAAATCCAGGCGCGGTGGCAATTCTAATCAGATCAACATTTTTAGTAACCATTTCTGTTAGAATCTTTTCGATAATTACTCGATTAACAACCATGTATAATTCTCCGGCTCAATTTCTACCCGTAACTCCACCTCATACTTCCTGTTTAAGCTATAAACTTTACCCTTTCCGCCATCCTGTTTAATCGTGGCCACTTTATCAAGGCCGGTGTAATAAAGCGGCAGTTTTATGATCCGGGTAATTTTTGTTTTCAATGGGTTGAAAAGCATCACTAATCCTTTTTCCTTTAGAGAAGGATCGACGTGCATAATTCCATCCCAGTCACGCCCATCCGGTCGCCGAAGATGAATAAGATCGGCGTTTAAAAGCTGGCGGTACTTTTTGTACCAACCAATGACCCGTTTAACCGTCTGCTTCGTTTGTTCGGTATCGTAAAGCCGTGGTCCCCGGTAACAGGCCTGTACACCAGATCCATAATACTGCATCATAAGCTGTTCGTAGTCGGTCAGGTGTTCACTAAGTGGTTCGAATACAGCTTCTGGACCGCCCCCCTGGTATTTTGTCAATGGGACAAATCCCCAGCCCATCGCGGGTGTTTTTTCCCAGGTTCCATCAAAGATATTTTGCCGGTTCAGGATTTTCTGCTGCTCCCGTGATAACGAAAAATTCACCTCCCGGTAACCCAAGGCAATCTTGTTGGTACCATCCATAAAATACCAGTCAGGCGCGTTGATGTAAACCCCTTTCTCGTTTAGAAATCGGTAGAACCCTTTCTGCATCTCCATTTGCACCCACTGTGAATCATCGAGCCCTTTATGACCAGGGTGTTTTGTCGAAGCACAGACATCGCCAGGATAAGGACCGTCATGCTCCAGTAGGTCAAAGCCTGTTTCTATAATAAATCGCTTCAGACTGTTGAGGTAATTGATTCCCCAGCGACTAGCCAGGCAGGGCGCGTGGCCAAAAAATGCTCCTTTATCTGGCAAACCAGTTTTAGGATCAATTACATCGGTGTCATCATCGATCCGGCGGCTACTGAACAGCGAATAGCCGCCCAATAAAATACCTTTAGCATGGGCGTAATCAGCTAACTCTTTAAACTTTCGGATGTTAGTGGCACTTGTATCTTCCATATTCAGGCCACTGCCGAAACTAAGAATAATCATCTCGTATCCCGTTTCGACACATTGGTCAACGGCACGCTTTACTGCTTCCGGATCGGTGCTGATGAGGTGCATAAATATTGGATTCTGCGTCGTCCAGGGCGCTACGGTTCGGTAAAACCGTCTGCGGGCAAGACCATTTCGCTCCCGATCATACGAATCGAGCAATAGTTCATGTGTACGGATCGACGTATATGTCTGCTGAGGTTCCAGATCAATGCCAACCCCAACAGTGGGGTATACTTCCAGCACGCAGGGCGTTTCGTAGTTGTAGTTTACCTGCGATGTGTAGAGTGAGTCGGTCTTCCAATGCGTTGCCTGATCGGACAGGTCATAGCGCATCGAATTATTGAACGCATAGTTATTTTCAATGTAAATCCGTTGTGGTTTCTTCATCTGTTCGGGTTTCCCGACCACAGCCGACTCCTCCTCGGGCATCGCCAGATTCTCACTGATAACCTGGTTGATATGTACTTTTTTCGGGCTCTTATTTTGAACCGTTACCCATTTGCACAGGGCTGGAATACCGTCATAAATTGTATAATGCACTGCAACGTCAATACCTTGTAGCTCAGGCTGATTAGTAGCGAATAAGAGTGTTAATTCCTGGCCTGTTGACTGATTGCGGGTAGAAGCCCAGGTCCGGGATTGCCAGTTAATGACTGGTTTTATAGGAGAAACAGTAAAGGATTTGAACTGAAAATCATCTGGGCCAGCGGTAAAGTGGTCAATCCATTCTTCACGCAGGTAGGCATGTTCCTTCTGACCGTATAAACCGCCAACCCGGTATGTTTTCCCATCGAGTACCAACATGGCTTCCGGGCGGATTGATCGGACAAACTGCTCGCCCGTTGTCAGATTCTGGAAATCGACCGTTGCCAGATTTGGGCTGATTCGAAATCGTCTGGTTATCAGCCCATTTGACATAACCAGATCCTTACCACCATTTGCCTGATAGATAGCGGCCTTTTGCGCAACAGGCGTAATAAGCCAGTCGCCATTGAAAGTCATTGGCTGGTAAACGGGCAATGTTTGGATCTGTGCGAACCCAGTATAGCCCAGTAGTAAATTACGGCTAATGATCAGGGCGAAAAGGCCGTATCTTTTTCCCTCCACGATTAGATGACTAAGCCGGGCCAGCATATTTTGACGAGTCATAGGCATGAAAGCCAATGATCGGTAACGATTTACCCAACCGTTGCATCGTCCACAAAAAATTGTCGCCCGACTCAATTATCAACATCCTTCACCGGGGGTCGATTATCGTTATTTCGTTTTTCATAGGTAAGCCGAAACGGGCTCAAATCAGGAGTATACTGCCGCTTGCGCTTTAATTCATAGCTGTAAATCGTCTGGCCGAGCTGATACATGAATGGATGCCCAACACTATTATATTCATACTTATCATCGTTCAATATACCGTCGCGGTTGACGTAGATCGTCGCCGTCAGCATATACTCGACCTTATTTTTAAAGTCTGCTACGTAGGATGCATCGGTCAGAAAACCATAGGCCCAGCCAACCTTATTGAATACCCTCACCCCTTCGGGCATCTGATGGTGGAGACTATCCATAAAAAAGAACTTTACGTAGCTGTCGTAATACTGTTTCGCATCGTATTTGGGATAATTGGTTTCGCCGGGATATTGCGACAGATATTGATATAAAAATCTATAATCATCGGCCGTCAGGTTGAACCGCTGTTTGGCCGGAACAGATAACGGAAACAACACGGATTGCAAAACCTGCTGGAATGCTTCAAGTGGGAATTTGTTTCGCTCGGTGAAATCAAATGGCTGATTAACCAGGCTATCTTTCAGGTAGAATCCTTTCCCATGTTTCGCAACCCGCCGAAAATCGAATGGATCGGTATTGTTAGCAGCGGGTTGTGCGTAGATCAACGTACCGTTTTTCTGAATAAATCGGATGGGGTTTGTATGGCGATTTTCGTCGGCGGTCATGCGAACGAACCGGTGCGTGATACGGGTATCCAGATATCCTTTTGCGTGCAACGTACGATTGATCGCGCTTTGACCCACAAACTCATACATGCGGCTATAAGCATCGTTATCGCTGACCAGAAATGCTTTTTTGATGAAATGGGCAATAGATGGATATCCAGTTTCGGAGGTTTCATCCCGCCATTCTTTCGTTTGCTTGCTATAGGCGCTATCAAACTGCATGGCAGTAAACTTTGTCACCTGCTGAGCTTTAAGGCCGTTCAGTTTTTCCAGCGAGAGCAGGGCAAGTGGCAGTTTTACTGTCGACGCAGGGTTGAAGTAGTTTGTACTATCTACGTTGAAATAATAATTTTTAAACGTAGGGTTATTGTTCTTATCTCGATTGATCTGGGTGTAAATAATCTGGAGCCGGCAGGTGTCCGGATTTCGAATAACTTCCAGAAAAATAGGACTTTGATTGGTCGCAAACAGATTCATCAGTACAGCATCTGTTCGTGGCTGGGCGTAGCTGACGGATATCGGCAAACAAAAGAGTAGAACCCTGATGAAGGCTTTCATTGATTGTTTCATATGTATGTCTACTAGTCTACAGAACCTGCTGAGCGAATAAGCGGGCGAGTGTTTCAGCCGCATCGGCACACAAACCGGGATGAACCGGCGAGGTTTGCACAA